>JACRBX010000190.1 GCA_016219225.1 Deltaproteobacteria bacterium | reverse complement strand
ATTTTTTACCACTAAGACACTAAGACACAAAGAAGGTCTTAATTTCATGAGGGTTAAACAAACATGAAAGCTTTATGCATTTCTTTGTGCCTTCGAGTCTTCGTGGTAAGCTTTTGGTTCCGGCTTGTCCGGGTTAGGGGTTGAGCAGATTAGAAGCCGGAATCCAGGGACTTTGGTTTTCTCATTCTTGAAAAACCTGGATTCCCGATAAAGACATTCGGGAATGACGGGGGAAATGACGCTGTAGTAACAAATTAAGCCTTATTATTTTCATAGTCGTAGACCCCCTTCCCTGTTTTTCGCCCCAGCCGGCCGGCCTTGACCAGTCTGATCAATAATGGCGCCGGCCGGTATTTGTCCCCCAGTTCCCGGTGGAGGGTATTCATACAGTCCAGAAGGATGTCCAGGCCGAAAGCATCGGCTGCCGCCAGGGGGCCTAAAGGAAATCCCAAGCCTTTTTTACAACAACGGTCGATATCCGGGGCCTCGGCTAATGCGGTTTCCAGGGCAAAAAAGGCCTCGTTGACCATGGGTAGATAAATGCGGTTGATGACGAAACCAGGCGAGTCAGCCACGGTCACGCTTTCTTTACCGCACTTTTCCAGAAAAGCAAGCACGGCGTCATGGGTCTGATCCGAAGTGTCCAGCCCCCGAACCACTTCCACCAGGGGGGTCAAGGCCGCCGGAATCAGGAAATGGGTCCCGAGGCAGCGGTCGGGCCTTTGGGTTCCGGCGGCCAGCTCCGAGATGGAAAGGGTCGAAGTATTACTGGCCAGGATCGTCCGGAAGGGGCATCTGCGGTCGGCCTCTTTGAAGATCTCCATCTTGGCCCGGATGTCTTCAAAAACCGCTTCGATCACCAAATCGGTGTCCTCTAAAACCTCCTCCGGTTTCAGCGTGGTGTGGAGGGTGCCAAGGATCTGATCCCGGGTTTTCAGGTCCATCTTTTGTTTCCTTACTTCATTATCCAGGAAGGAACGGATAGACTGTCTTCCTTTGATCAACCGGTCTTCCGAAATCTCCAGGACTTTGGTAATGAATCCCCCCCTAGCACAGACGATGGCAATCTGGCTGCCCATGGTCCCCAGGCCGATAACGCCGACTTTTTCAATTTCCATGATCCTTCACCTCAAATTTATTGTTCTTGCTCTTTTTATCCGGCCCAGGCCGGTTTCTTTTATGTTCAGCCAGAGGAAATAGAAGATCATAATGATCGTTGAGACCGTGGCCGGCAGGGCCGTCCGGTCATCAAAAAGGGTTAAAGCCAGACCGGCGGCCAGACCGGTATTTTTCTGGGTTCCCAGAAGGAGCAGACTGGTCAGTTTCTCAGGACCTATCTGCCGGAGCCGCCCTATCTTTTCAATTCCGAAACCCAGCAGGAAGGTACAGGCCACAGCTACCAGGGCGACCGGGATAATGGTCATGGGATGGTCCAGAAAAATGGACCGGTTTAATCCCACCATAGTATAAATGACCAGAAAGAAACCCCAGTTGGTGATCGCCCCTTTATAAGGCTCAATTTTTACCGAGAATCCTCTGAAGCGAAGGAGGCGGGAAATAAGGAGAGGGAGGATGATCAGCTCGATCATAACCATAATCACCTTCTCCCGGTCTACGAATTCCGGACCCAGAAAACCGATGGTGATCAGGGGCATGAGGATCAAGGCCCCTAAATAACAGCCGATAGTCGCAATCAACGAAAAAGGGCCGTCCCCGCGCAAAAGCATGGTGAAGGGGATGACCGCCACGGCCGGAGGGACGGCCAGGACGATGATAAAGCCTGTTTTTAAAGAGGGATCCTGGATCAACAGGCTGTTGAGAAGGAGGATGAGACCACTCAACAGCCCGTAGTTCAACATTAAACCGATCAGAGAAGGCCCTATAAGGCCCCGGAGAGAACGGAAGACACTGCCAGGAATGCCCATGATCGAAACGGTCATCACCACCGCCAGGGCCGGGATGACCATTGTTTTGGTCCATCTGGCCCCTTCTCCGGCCAATAAGCCCAGGACCACGGACAGGAGGAGAAGAAAATCCCGGTTCCGGAAAAGTCTGATCATGCTAAAGTATAACTTTTATTCTTTAAGAGGCAAAGAAAATTTCATGGGGGTTTAGTTCAGATGGCTTTCCCTCATGACCGGATCGGTTTTTTCAGGGGAAGGTTTCAGGATGGCCAGGTTTTGCGGTTCGGAAAAGATTAAATCAAATTCATTGGTTTTTAAAAGGTCTATGGCTTGTTTTAATGACACACTGGAGACGATTTTGGCCTTGCCCCGGAGAATCCAATAAGAGACCTGATAATCCTGATCTATGTGTAAAATCGTTACCGGTTGGTCCATATTTTCCCTCCTTTGGTTAAATTCTTAACTGCAATGGTCATGCCATAAGCGTCAAAATAAATTATCATGTGATTTTAACTAATTAAAAAGATTGGACGGGATGGGCCGAACCACTATTATGGTTTTTTTTGACATAGTGTAAATTTTTTTGGCTCTTCCTGCAGGCCTATTGATGATGAACAGATGCGGGCCAAGTTGTTAAAAGTGAAAGGAGTAAGGGGATTCAACAATTGACAGGTCCAGGCAAAGGGTATAAATATTTTCTGATTATAACGTATTTAGGGGAGACTAATTATTAACCGAAAAGTAGCCCAACATATTGTGGGTGAAAAGGCGAACAGACACAACATATTGATTTTACAGTAAATATATTTCTAGACATTTTATTAATAATTTT
>JACRBX010000189.1 GCA_016219225.1 Deltaproteobacteria bacterium | reverse complement strand
TTGTTCAGGCTATAGAAAAGACTAACCGGGTAGGCACCATGGGGCGGATTCAATTCCATCAGGGGCATCAGGTAATTTTCGGAGAAGATCCGAATGCGGAAGCCCTGGCCTGTGTTATCCAATGGACCAAAGAAGGTAATCGTAAAATTGTTTATCCGCCCTCCATTGCAGAAGGGGAAATCGAACTCCCCCTGTTGCCTCATTAATACGGAAATAGATTCCAATTTCGGATTTCGGATTTCGGATTTCGGAATTTAAAAGAAACGCTCCTTCAACATTCATGATTCGATATTCGATATTCGATATTCTCTTTTTCATGCTTCGTGGTGACCCAAAGGGCATGAGTGCTTAATATGGGAAAAAGGTTCAGGGGTCGGGGGGGTTAGATAAAAAATAAAATCGCCTGTTGCAAGATGCAGGTTTCAAGCTTTATCCGGCTACCCTGCCCCTCGTCCTTTGCTCTTTTGCTCTTTCCCCTATGCTCTATGCCCTTCGCTCTTTGCCCTTCGCCCATAGCCTATGTCTGAAATGCTTCTTATCTTCCCAGCCTGACAATAACGCTGTTAATAAAAGTTACACATAAACTAACATAATGAAATAATACATAATTTTATAAAAATTAAAGGAATATTCCTGAAATAAATAAATTTAAATGATTCCTTTAGTGACAATCCCATAAGCCCTCTTTTGCTCCTGTCTAAAAATATTAAGTATTTTAAATAAGTTAAATAATTAGAAGGAAGTGGCATATCCTTTGCAACATAATTTTTTACCAAATGGCTGCTTTAATGTCCGCAACCAAAGAGACCGGACAAAAAGAGGCAATTCTTTATCCGGATGGTTTTCGTCTTATTACCCCTTACCCCCCGTGCTATACGGGCTGGCCTTAAACGAAAGGAGAAAGTAATGAAAAAGAAAATCTGGCGGTATGGTATTCTGTTGGGGTTGGTTCTATCTCTCTGCGGACCGGCTCCTTTCAGTTTTGGAGCAGACCCCATAGTAATCGGTGTGCCTACTTTTTTAAGCCACGTGGATGGAAAGGAATCCCTTAACACCCTGATGTTGGCGGTGGATGAAATCAATGCCAAGGGGGGGGTAAAGGTTGGATCCGAAAAAAGGCTTTTTAAGGTCGAAGCCCTCGACATTCGCGATGGCGCGCCGGGTGTTCCGGTACCTGAGGCCCTCCTGGGAATAGAGAAGGTCATTCTGGAGAAAAAACCCACCGCCCTGTTAGTGGGCCCCTTTCGATCCGAGGCCTTGATGGCCTCCATGGATCTCATCGCAAAATACAAAGTCCCTATGATCGGATCGATCGCTATGATACCGGCCTCTGAAGATAAAATCAGACAGGATCCGGCAAAATACAAATACATATTCAGAAATTGCCTCAATGCCAAATATCTCGTCGGCAACCTGATTGGCGTCATGGCTTTCATCCATAAGGAATTCGGTTTCAACAAGGTATTGGTCATGCATCAGGATGTAGCCTGGGCCAGGGCCACGGCAACCGGTATCGTAAAGAATTACTTCGAAAAGTCAGGCTGGACGGTTTTAGCGCAAGAGGCCTATCCCACCGGGGCCTCCGATTTTTCCTCGGGGCTGATGAAGGCCCAAAGCGGCGGCGCCCAGGTAATCCTTCCCATTTTTGACATGGCCACCAGCGCCGTATTAGTGAAACAGTGGAATTCCATGAAGGTTCCCGCCTTGATGGCCGGATTTATCTCTCCCCTGGCCGGTCCCAGCGCCTGGAAGACCTTCGATCAAAAAATCGGGGGGGCTGTTAATGTGAATTTTGAGTTGGGCAGCGCCATAGCCAGTAAAAAATCCCAAAAATCATTGGCTTTTGAGGAGGCCTTTGAAAAGAAATATAAGCGTCCCCTGGATGGCGGTCACGGCGAAGCGCCCTCTTATGATGCGGTGTATATCCTGAAAGAAGCCATTGAACGGGCCGGGAGCCTGAACGCTGACGCTATTGTCGCCGCCCTCGAGAAAACCGACTACGCCGGGGTCATGGGAAGAACCAGATTCGACAACGGGCATCAGGTCATCTTCGGCATGGATCCTAAAGAGGCGGCCGTTGTAGCCGCATTTCAATGGACGGATAAGGGTGGACGTACGGTCGTTTTTCCCGAATCCATTGCCGAAGGTAAGATCCAGTTGCCGGCCGGTTTAAAATCAGCAAAATAGAAAAGAAAGGGAGACGGTCCATTGTTTATAGGTACCATCCTATATGCGCTCATTAACAGCGTCATTTTGATTCTGATGGCCCTGGGGTTTAACCTGACTTTCGGTATCAGCGGCGTGTCCAATTTCGCCTATGGGGCACTTTATGTCCTGTCGGCCTTTGTAACCTGGATACTTCTGAAACTGGCAGGATTCCCCTATTTTATGGCAGCGGCCGTCTCCATCCTTTTTACCGCCTTACTGGGCGGCCTGATGTATCGTTTCGTTCTCATGCGCGTCCGCGGCCAGGCCCTGTCCGAAGTGATTTCCACCTTCGGAATAGGGTTGGCTATACTCGAACTTTTCAGATATCTGGGTTTCGTCGGTTTTGAATATTCCCTGCCTGTTTTTATAGACCGGAGTTTCGTCATCGCCGGAGCCCAGGTCGATGCCCAACGGCTCATGATTGTTCTGGTCAGTGTAGTCCTGCTTTTTGCCCTCTGGATTTTCGTACACTACACCTCTATGGGCCTGGCTTTCCGGGGGATAGCCCAGGATGAGCGCACCGCCATGACCTTTGGCATCGACTCCGACCGGATGGCCATGTGGAGTGTTTCCATAGGCGCCGGCCTGGCGGCAGTAGCCGCAACCGTCATTATGCCCCTGGGGACTATTTCGGTGGAAGAAGGTTACGATGTCCTGCTCAACGCCCTGGCGGTTTGCATCATTGGGGGTTTGGGGAGTTCCGGTGGAGTGATCGTGGCCGGTCTGGTCGTCGGATTTGCCCAAAGGTTTACCGATACCTATATCGGCTCGAATTGGACGATGATCGTAAGTATGGTGGCCATTTTCATAGTATTGGTGATCAAACCCTCCGGCTTTTTCGGAAAGCAGAAAGAACTGGAAGAAAGGATTTAACGGCACCTTGACCAAGCGGAAGGAAAGAATTGATCGTGGAATAAAGATAAGATCGGAGGATATTTTCGCCCTTTTTTCCTGGCGTGAAATGCTTTATCTGGCCAGTCCCAGGTTGCTCCCGATAATCGGGTTTCTGGTGCTCCCCCTGGTCGTCATTGTATATTGGCAGAAGGTGCTTCTCTCCGTCGCTGTTTTTGCTTTGCTAGCCATCAGTTGGGATATCCTGGCCCAAAGCGGCATGGTTTCCCTCGGCCAGGCCCTCTTTTTCGGAATGGGTGCCTACTGCGCCGGCATAATGAATCATTATTTTGGCTGGCCCCCTTTCCTGACCATTCCCCTGGCGACTATTTTGGGAGGTTTTTTCTCTACCCTGGTCCTTCTACCGGTCTTACGTCTGCGGGGGATCTACTTTGCCATGGTCACCCTCATCATCCCGCTTATGCTGGTCCGGATCATCGAAGCCTCCAAGATATTCGGGGGAACGGATGGGTTAAGCGGCTTGAGTCCCCTTCCGGCCGGGATATTCGAGTCTTATCTGGTTCTGGGGGTCGTCCTGATAACCCTTTTCGGATTCAGACGTTTGATGGACTCGGATTACGGTCTCGTTTTAAAAGGAATCAATGACAACGACCGATCGGTCATGAATGCCGGCATCAACATTTACTGGTTCAAGATTCAAGCCTTATTCAGGGCCAGTTCTATCGGTGCCTTTGCCGGTGCCTACCTGACCCATATCTATATGTTCGTGGGCATGCCGGTTTTTG
>JACRBX010000188.1 GCA_016219225.1 Deltaproteobacteria bacterium | reverse complement strand
TTCTTCCCGGGAAAAGTTTTCGACCAAGAAGGTCGCCACCGGCAACCGCTCTTCCCAACAGCCCGGTACATTTCTACAGGGCAAAGAGGATTGAGCCCGGCGGCAGTAGTTGAAGGTAACCATCATTCCCAGGTGGGGACAATAGATTTCTAAAGAGTCAAAGGTTTCATTCATGGTGAAAATAATAGGTCCATGGTCCAAGGTGCAAGGTGCAAGGCCTTTTGGGGCCGAATACCTTACACCTTAAACCTTGGACCTGTTTTTATGGTTTCGGTTTTGGAAAACTTTCCAGGGCTTTCAAGGATTTCTGGATCTCCTCATCGGGGAGTTCATAGTCGGTCAACTTCCCTTCAAAATAGGCGTTATAGGCCATTAAATCCACCAGGCCATGTCCGCTCCAGTTCACCAGAATAGTTTTGGCCTTGCCCTCTTCCTTGCATTTCTTGGCCTCGGTGATCACCGCCGCCAGGGCGTGGTTGGTTTCCGGGGCCGGGATGTAGCCTTCGGTCCTGGCCCAGGTGACACCGGCGGCGAAGGTTTCCAACTGACCCACGGCCCTGGGTTCGATCATTTTGTCCAGGATCAACTGGCTGACAATGGGGGCCATTCCATGATAGCGCAGACCGCCGGCATGAATAGGGGCCGGGACGAAGGCGTGGCCCAGACTGTGCATGCACAACAGGGGGGTCATTTGGACGGTATCCCCGAAATCATAAACAAAGGGGCCTTTGGTCATGGTCGGGCAGGAAGTGGGTTCGACGGCGATCACTTCGACCTTTTTACCGGCGATCTTGTCCCGGATAAAGGGTAGGGCCAGTCCGGCAAAATTGCTTCCGCCGCCGGCGCAGCCGATGACGATGTCCGGATAGTCCCCGAGTTTTTGTAGTTGTTTTTGGGCTTCCAGGCCGATAATGGTCTGATGGAGCAAGACATGGTTTAAAACGCTGCCCAGGGAATATTTGCTGTTCGGGGTGGTCACCGCATCTTCCACGGCTTCACTGATAGCGATTCCAAGACTTCCAGGGGAATTAGGATCCTGTTCCAGGATTTTTCTGCCGGCCTGGGTATCCGGGCTGGGACTGGGGACGCAGGTGGCTCCCCAGGTATTCATCATCAGACGGCGGTAAGGTTTTTGGTCGTAGCTGATCCGGACCATATAGACCTTTAACTCCAATCCAAAAAGGGAACAGGCGAAACTCAAGGCACTGCCCCATTGGCCTGCCCCGGTTTCGGTGGCTATCCGTTTGGTGCCAAAGACTTTGTTATAATAGGCCTGGGGTATGGCGGTATTGGGTTTGTGGCTGCCAGCCGGGCTGACGCCTTCGTTCTTAAAATAGATTTTGGCCGGTGTCTGTAAAAATCGCTCCAGACCGTAGGCCCTGGCAAGGGGGGTAGGCCGCCAGATCAAATACTTTTCCAGGACAGGGTCGGGAATATCGATAAAGCGTTGCGGGCTGACTTCCTGTTCGATCAGATTCATGGGAAAAACAGGGGCCAGATCATCGGGACCGACCGGTTGACCGGTGCCGGGGTGCAGGGGGGGCTGCATGCCGTTCGGCATATCGGGCAAAATGTTATACCACTGGCGGGGCATTTCATCTTCACTCAGGGTTACTTTCTTCTGCTCCATGATTCCTCCTTTTTCGTTAAGGTTGCCGTTTATTTTATTGCTTTGAATTCCGTTTTCTGTGAGAATAATTTTTCCGGGTAAAGGAAATGACCCGCTTGAAACCGGCCTTTCTTAAGAAAATAAAGTTCGTCGTTCGGTTTGTCGAAACCCATTTCAAGGTTGTGGGGCTCCAAAGGAGCATGAGCGTTTAAGAGAATCTGGCATTAAATATCCACTATATACAGGGTCATGAAAAACTGTCAATTAAATTTAAGATGAATAAAGAAATCCTGCCTTTTAAAGCCGTTGTTCAAGAGTTGTTAACCGGAAAGGATGCACTGGTGGATCCTTTGATCCCGGCTGTTATCGATGCCTGGATCCAGGCCGTTCCCGAGTCCTTACGATCGGGAATTTATATGGAAGGGATTCGGGAAGGGACCCTTTACCTATCGGTTTCCAATCCGGTTGTCGGGCAACAGTTCCAATTTCTAAAAGACTCCATTCGGGGAAAGATAAATGAAACATTGGGAAAACCGGTGGTCAAAACGATCCGGTTAAAGCCGGGATCGGTCGAGGTAATGAGCCCCGGCCGAAAAGAAAAAACGGATTCGACACCACCCCGACCCCGTTCCTTGTCAAAAAAAGAAAAATTACGGATCCAACATATTTGTGCCGAAATCAAGGATCCTGAAGTTCGTGAACGGGTCCGGGCGGCTATGGAAAAGAGTCGTTGTTATGAACCGGCCAAGCGCTCCCTGATCCCGTGAAGGTGCCCCCCGGGTCCCGTTTAGCAGGATTAAAGGAAAGTGTTGAAAAATTTACTCCTTTGAACCTGATCGCTATAAACCCCGACTTCCTGGTAAACGATAAGGGGGGGAAGGACCTTAAGCTCCTCACGCCCTTGATAAACAGCCTCCATGAGAATCCATTCGGCCTCTTTGCCTGGAAAGGAATGGACCAATTGGATTGTTTTGGGCTCCAGCCCGTTTTGTCTGGATAAGGTCAGAAGGGTCACCAGCCGCCAGGCCGGGTAAATAACATACCATTTCCCTCCTTTTTTTAATCCGTGGGCTACAGCCTGTAAAAGTTCAGATAAGGTAACCCGAATTTCATGGCGGGCCATGGCTTTCTGAGGGTCGGGGTTTATCCGGCCTGTTCGAAGAGGACGAAAGGGGGGGTTGCAAACAACGGCATCAAAGGTCCCCTTTTTAATAAAAAAGGGGATGTAGCAAAGATCTCCATGGATCAGGGAAATGCGTCCCTGAAGTCCGTTCAGGTCCGTATTGCGTCGGGCCAGATCTAAAAAGGCGGGGGACAGTTCCAGGGCCACAATCCGGGCAAGGGGGTAGGCCCTGGCCAGGAGCAGGGCCAGGATTCCACTGCCCGTTCCCAGATCCAGGACCCGATGATCTTCCTTTATCCGGACAAATTCAAACAGAAGTAAAGAGTCTATGGAAAAACGATAACCGGTTTTTTTTTGAATGACCCGAACAGTCCCTTTTCCCCAGGAATCGAGTGTTTCATCGCTGTTTATCTTTACCCGCTTCTCAAATGATGAATTCATTCAAATTCAGGGGATTCATTACCAGGCCGGTCAGGGTTTTAGGGTAAAAATAGGTTGACTTCCTGGGCATAACCAGGGAGGCTTCGGCAATCTGCCTGACCTGATCGATAGGGGTTGGGTTTAAGATGAAACTCATCTGACTTTGTCCCTTTACCACCAGCTGGAGGACCTCGAAAGCATCATGACGATACTCGATGATGTTTTCCTGATCCAATTCTTCCCGGCGAACGCCTAAGGCTTTTTGAAAGATCAGGCGGCTTAAAATCATGACATCCAATCTTCGTAATAAGGGATGCAGATCTTCTCCCCAGGCACCGTCCAGACTTTCTTGCTTCAGAGTCAGGAGGTAAAACCAGGAGGTTTGGGCCATAAAAAGACCAAATGACTGAGCCACTCTTCCTTTTGCCCCAAGTCTGGACAAAAAATCCCGTGTGACTTGCTTTTTGTTTTCGCCGTTAAAAGGGATTTTTTCTATAAAAAAATCCTGATCCAATTTTTTTTCCAGCAACGAGGGCTCAAGATCCAAAAGACGGTTCAATGCCCGATGAACCGGGAAGATGGTCAACCCCGGATCTTCCATCGGACAGAGAAACATCAGGGTAAAATTAAAGGCTGCGTTTTTTCCCGACTCGGGATGCCTTTTAAGCATATCCGCTTGATAGGCCAGACTGGTCTCGTAACGATGATGGCCATCGGCGATATAAACGGTCTTATCGGAAAAGGTCTTTTGAATGGTAGTTAAGGTCGACGGGTCGGTAATTCTCCAAAGCTGATGGCGGATAGAATCCTGATCGACAAAATCAAGAAAGGGTTCTGCCGGGGCCTGGCCGGAAAGAAGAGAAATGACCCTGTTTTCAGGATCAAGATAAAAAGAAAAGATCGGACAAAACTGCATTTGACACTGCTGGAAGAGCTGATAGCGATCCTGCTTGAAAGCCGAGAAGGTCTTTTCGTGGGGCCGGACCTTCCCTGAATCAAAAGGCTCCAGGCCCAGCAGGGAAATAAACCCGGTTCGAATCCGTAAATTTTCCCCTGGAAGCTGATATTGAATTTTATAAAGATAAATGGCCGGTTCAGGGTCCTGAACCAGGATCTGTTCCTTTTCCCAGATCCGTAATATCCGGGCCGCCCGGGTGTATCGATTGTCTTCAGGTGTATCACTGGGGAAATTTTTGCCAAAATCCAGACGAACAATATTATAGGGATGCTGTTGATAAAACCGTTCCTGTTCCTGAGGTTTGATCACATCATAGGGCGGAGCGACGACCTGGGAATAATCCTTAATGGTCTGAGAATTATAAATAACCCCCCGAAAAGGGGCGATATGTGCCATGGGACTTAATACTCCTCTCTACTCATAAAAATAACTTTTTTGTATAACATTTTCTTATTAGTTGGTAAAGGAAAATAATAGGATAATGTGGTCTCGAAGGGGTGCGAGGGGAAAACGGTATTTATGGGGTCAATAAGTTGATCCGTGAGATATAAAATGGGCCTCTGTCCAAAGATATCTTTTCCTCGGAAAAGGTATCTTTGGACAGAGCGTAACCTAAAGACTTCTTCAATACAATTTTGATGACCGGTGTCGGCTCAGAAGGAGAACCTTATTTCTTTTTGGGAAGAGGTTTTACTTTCCTTCCTTTCAGGTATAATTTTAAAGCCTCGTCGACCACCTCTTTAATTCCTGTTTTTTCCCAGTAGGTAATGGCTTTAATCTTCCCATGATTCGTTTCCCGAATCATGACCGTAGTCCGAACCCATTTTTCCGGAGTTTTCTGAGGTCCTTTGTCTTTTTTCGCAACAGCAGCACTTGTCTTTTTTATTGCCGGTTTCTTTTGGATGGCCATAGTCCTTGCTCCCTCTTAATAAGGATTGGATCGATTAATGGTGTTCTTCCTTGCTTCCCCCTCCTGGTAGTTTCGTGACCTGGGGAAAAGTTATTTTTTCGGAGGAACAACGGCGTCTTTAAAGGCTTTGGCTATCCTCATCTTAGTCACGGTCTTGGCGGGGATCTTAATGGGGTCACCGGTTTGAGGGTTTCTGCCTACCCGTGCCTTTCGTTTGGAAAGAACGATCTTGCCGATGCCCGGCATGGTAAATGATCCGGTTTTCTTGGTCTCAGCAACCGCCAATCGGGCCAATTCATCGAGGATTTCCTTTGACGCATTTTTCGTCATTGAAAATTTTTCCGCCAGGTAAGCAACGAGCTGGGTTTTAGTCAAGGGTTTTTTTGTAGCCATAACCAATCCTCCTTTTTATTATAAATTTTTTTTTAATTTACGCTTCTATATAGAGGAAAAAATGGAAAGGGTCAAGCGAAAAACACACCAATCATCAAAAAAACCGCTTTTTTTCTAAGGTAAACAGGTCAGGGGCTCATGGAAACCCGGATTGGAGCGGGGTTGCCGCTTCTTTGGTCCTCCGGATCAGAGTTTTTGACAGGAAGCACAAAAATGAGTGCCGCGACTGCACACCCGTATTTTTTGAATCGGGGAAAGGCAGAAGGGGCAGGCCAGGCCGGTCCGTCCATAGACCTGATGATAGTTTTGAAATCCACCGGAGGTTCCATCAGGCCTTCGGTAATCTCTCAGGGTGGAGCCTTGTTTTAAAATCGCCTGCCTCAGAACACGCCGGATAATCCGATGGAGGTTTTTAATCCGGTCTGAAGATAGAGCCGAAGCCGGAGTCAGGGGGTGGATTTTGGCTTGAAATAAGGATTCATCCACATAAATATTACCTAATCCGCTGATCAGGGATTGATCCAGAAGAAGGGTTTTAATGGCCTTTTTTTTAGAGTGAATGATCCGGGCGAATTGACCGGCGTTGATTTCAAAAGGGTCGGGGGCCACCTTGCCGTCAAAGGGGTTTGAACCGGAGGGCGCGGCCGGGATCACATCAAAGAAGCCGAATTTCCTGACATCTCGGTATCGGAGCTGGAAATCCGGAGGCAAAAAATCAAAAATGACATGGGTGTGGCGGTCGACAGGGGTTGACGCGGGTTCCAGTAAAACCTGGCCGGTCATTTTCAAATGGAGGATCAGGGTCCTATCGAGATCAAGATCGAAAAGGATCAGCTTGCCTTTACGCCTTATTTCCCGTATGATGCTACCGGTCAGGGTTTGGATGAAAAGCTTTTCGGGCGATCGAAGGATTTTAGGGGTGAATACTTGAACTTTTTGAATCTTCAGGCCGGTCAGATCCGAACGAAGACGGCGAACAATGGTTTCAACTTCGGGCAGCTCGGGCATGGTTTACCTTTCAATCCTTGTGTTCGATTTTAGATGGCCGGTGACCAGCCATCTGAGTTGGCGGCAGATACCGCGGATCATGCGCACCTCCTGAGGATAGAGCCCTATGCGGGAAAAAAAACGCCTGAGGCTCATCATCCAGAGTTCGGGGTTCTGTTCGTCTAAAAAATCCATCAACTGCAGGACTTCCGACAGGTGCTGATACATGCCCTCCAGTTCGAAGGATGTGGCCAGGGGATGTTCGGAGTTCGGAGTTCGGAGTTCGGAGTTGGGAGTGATGGATGACGAGATTTCAAGGTTTAGGGTTTGATCACTCCGAACTCCGAACTCAACACTCCGAACTTTTTCATCACTATGGGCCAGAAGGATTTCATAACAAAGGATCAAAACACCCTGCGCCAGATTGAGAGAGCTGGCCGAAGCCGTAGGGATATTGACCGTGCAATGGCAAAAGCGGAGTTCTTCGTTGCTGAGTCCACGGTTTTCCGGGCCGAATAAGAGGGCAATACGGTTCTGACCGCCAAGGGATTGAATTTTACGGGCTGCCTGGGCAGGGTTTATAATTTCTTTCCGCTGCCCTCCTAAACGGGCCGTTGTTCCAACAATATAGTGGAAAGGTGCCAGGGCCTCGGCCAGAGAGGAATAGCTTTGCATTTTTTCCAGAAGCCCCCGGGCCACATGGGTTGAAAGCTTGGTCATCCGTTCCCAGTCTGTATCTTCCGGATTGACTAAGATGATATGCGGGAAGCCCATATTCCAGGCAGCCCGGGCCGAGGCCCCTATATTTTCCGCAAAACGGGGTTGGTGCAGGACGATGGTGATATGGTCGAAGTTGATGTCAGGAACCATTTTTGATAACCGAAAATATTATTTTAGTAGCTCAAAGCTGAAAGCTCGTAACAATTTAGCCCTATGAAAAACTTGAAACTTTTACTTGAAAATCCTGACTTTCGCACACGTCATTCCGGTGAAAACCGGAATCCAGACGTTATGCTGAGACGAAAAGAACCTGGTTTCCGGTTTTCACCGGAATGACGGAGAGGTTGTCGACGTTTTTTCAAAAAGCGCTAAACTGATACGAAAGCTCAAAGCTCAAAGGAAAGACATTTTCTAACCTTGAACCTTTTTTTATTATCACAGAATCCGAAGGAAAACAATAAACCATTATGTGCTTAGGCCCAGGGAAAAATGGATTCTTACGAGGCATGACCCTTTTTTGGGCTGCCGTGCTGCTTGGCGGCTGCGGTGTCTGGAACAATCCCTATCCGGCCCAGGATCGGGGAGGCAATATCCTCTATTCGGCTTTTTCCGAACGCCCCAAGCATCTTGACCCGGTTCAGTCCTACAGCGAAAATGAATCCACTTTTACCGCCCAGATCTATGAACCTCCCCTGCAATACCATTATTTTAAACGGCCATACACCCTCATACCGGCCACGGCCCAGGAAGTCCCCCGGCCTCAATTTTTTGATGCCGCCGGACGTCCTCTGCCTGACGATGCCGAGGCCGGCCTGGTGGCTTACAGCCTGTATAAGATCAGTATCCGCCCGGGTATTCACTATCAACCGCATCCCGCCTTTGCCAGAGACCACCAGGGCCGTCTGCTCTTTCATAACCTCGATCCTGGTTTTATGGCCTCCATCCGCCGCCTTTCGGATTTTAAACAGCAGGGAACCCGCGAGCTTATCGCCGCGGATTATGTTTACCAGATCAAGCGCCTGGCTCACCCGAGACTGCATTCCCCGATCTTCGGTCTGATGATGGATTATATCGTCGGGCTCAAAGAATTCGCGGCGGTTCTGAGGAAAGCCGACCAGGAACTGGTCCATAACGGTCGCGGTGAAGTCTATTTGGACCTTAACCGGTTTCCCCTGGCCGGGGTCCAGGTCCTGGACCGGTATACTTACCAGGTGAAACTCAAAGGGAAGTACCCGCAGTTTATTTACTGGCTGGCCATGTCTTTTTTTGCACCGATACCGGAAGAAGTGGCCCGTTTCTATTCCCAACCCGGGATGGCGGAGAAAAATTTTTCTTTGGACTGGTACCCGGTAGGCACCGGACCTTATATGTTGACGGAGAACAATCCCAACCGTCAAATGGTGCTGGAGCGTAACCCCTTTTTTCATGGAGAGACCTATCCGGCCGAAGGAGAACTCGGGGACCGGGAGGCCGGGTTTTTTGCAGATGCCGGGAAACCCTTGCCTTTTATTGATAAGGTCGTCTTCAGCCTGGAAAAAGAGGGAATACCTTATTGGAACAAGTTTCTTCAGGGGTATTACGACGCTTCCGGAATCAGCTCCGATAGTTTCGATCAGGCCGTACAAACTACCAGTACCGGAGATATTGCCATCACAGAGGGCATGCGGCGGAAAGGTATCCGCCTCATGACTTCGGTGGCCCCCAGTGACATCTACATGGGGTTCAATATGCTGGACCCGGTGGTTGGCGGAAATTCGGAGCGGGCCCGCAAACTTCGCCAGGCCATTTCCATCGCAGTGGACTACGAAGAGTTCATCAGCATTTTTGCCAACGGCCGGGGTATTGCGGCTCAAGGTCCGATTCCTCCTGAAATCTTTGGTAACCGTTCCGGGAAGGAAGGAATCAACCCTTATATTTATGATTGGGCAAATGGCGGCGCTAAGCGAAAATCCCTTGAGGAAGCCCAAAAATTGCTGACAGAAGCCGGTTATCCCAATGGGGTTGAAACGGAAACCGGCAAGCCTTTGGTGCTCAACCTCGATGTCACAGCCCGGGGGCCGGATGACAAGGCGCGTCTCGACTGGATCCGCAAGCAGTTCCAAAAGCTTAACCTGCAATTAGTGATCCGGGCCACCGACTATAACCGTTTCCAGGACAAGATTAGAAAGGGTAATGCCCAGATCTTCAATTGGGGCTGGAATGCCGATTATCCCGACCCGGAAAATTTCCTCTTCCTTTTATATGGGCCCCAGGGGAAAGTAAAAACGGACGGGGAAAATGCGGCTAACTACGCCGATCCCGAGTATGACCGGTTGTTCGAAAAGATGAAAAACATGGAAAACGGGCCGAAGCGACAGGCCATTATCGACCGTATGGTAGAGATTGTCCGCCGCAACGCCCCCTGGCTTTGGGGGTTCCACCCCAAAGAGTATACCCTGGTCCATTCCTGGGTTTTCAATCCGAAACCGAACCAGATGGCACGTAATGGGCTGAAGTACCAGCGCATCGATGCCGGGCTTCGGGAACGGAAACGGGCCGAATGGAACCGCCCGGTGATCTGGCCGATATTTCTGATCCTGTCCCTCTTGGCCGCGAGCGCCTTGCCGGCCATTTTGTCCTTTCGACGCCGGGAGAATAGGAAGGCCATCTGATGTTGCATTACATTGTCCGTCGTATCCTTTATGCCATTCCGATCCTGATCGGGGTGAATGTCATTACTTTTACCCTGTTTTTCGTTGTCAATACCCCGGACGACATGGCCCGTATCCATCTCGGGGTCAAACGGGTAACCGCACAAGCCATTACGAAATGGAAACAGGAAAGGGGCTACGACCGGCCCCTTCTATTTAATCCTGCTGCCCAGGGTATCAATAAGGTGACCGCCACCATCTTTTTTGAAAAATCAGTCAAGTTATTCGCTTTCAAGTTCGGCCG
Organism: Deltaproteobacteria bacterium; assembly: GCA_016219225.1. Taxonomy (NCBI): domain Bacteria; kingdom Pseudomonadati; phylum Myxococcota; class Myxococcia; species Deltaproteobacteria bacterium. The sequence goes on along the minus strand of JACRBX010000188.1, from coordinate 33,692 downwards.
TGCCGATGACGGCCGGGACATCGCCTACGAGATCAAAAACCGTATGGGCCCGAGCCTGGCCATAGCCCTGCCGGTGTTCCTCCTGGGTCTTATCTGTTATATTTCTTTTGCCCTGATAATGGCCTTCTTTCGCACCACCTATCTGGATCTATGGGGCGTGGTATTGTGCGTCGGGCTCATGTCCATTTCGAGCTTGTTTTATATCATCGGCGGTCAGTATTTGCTCAGTAAACTTTGGAACCTGGTGCCTATTTCGGGATACGGAACGGGATGGAACGCCGTCAAGTTCCTGATATTGCCCGTGCTGGTGGGAATGATCAGCGGAATCGGAGCCAGCGCCCGCTGGTACCGCACCATCTTTCTGGAAGAAATCGGTAAAGACTATGTGCGCACGGCCCGAGCCAAGGGTTTATCCGAGGGACGGGTACTGTTCAAACATGTCCTCCAGAATGCCTTGATCCCCATCCTTACCGGGGCGGTGGTGGTCATTCCGCTGCTTTTTATGGGCAGCCTGATCAGCGAGTCCTTTTTTGGCATACCGGGACTCGGCAGCTATACCATCGACGCTATCAACTCACAGGATTTTGCCGTGGTCAGGGCTATGGTTTTTCTGGGTTCGGTGCTCTACATCATCGGCCTCATCCTGACTGATATTGCCTACACCCTGGTGGATCCGCGGATCAGGCTGGAATGAAAAAATGATGATTCAAGAATCCAGAATTCAGGAGTCAGAATCCAGAATGAAAAGACAACCGTTAATAAATTTTAGAGATTTAACTGTCTGGCAGAAAGCCCAACCATTTGTTTTAGTAGTTTTCCGATACACTGAATTATTTCTCAGGAATGAAATATATGAATTGATATCACAGTTAAGAAGAGCCGCCATTTCCATCGTTGCGAATATGGTAAAGGGTTTCAATTCTGGCTCCTGGCTCCTGAATTCTGGATTCTAATGGAGATGCCCTTTAAACCGATCATACTCTGGACCGATGCCCTGATTTACCTGCTCCTGGCAGCCGGTCTCATCTTTGGCTGGGTGGTGCGGGGCCGCGAACACCTGCTGGCCCCTTGGAAACGGGTGGCCCAGAACCTGAATGCCATGGTGTCCATGGTCGTGTTGGGAGGGTTTCTGGTAGTCGGGCTGCTGGATTCGGTGCATTTTCGTCCGGCTATTGAAACCGGCCATAAAGGCGGGCGGTCCTATGCGGTTGAGGTCTTAAGTTTGCTGGATGTTATGGTCCAACCCCTGAGGAGACAGACTGAAAAAACCTACTCAGCCCCCTTCGCTACCCATCTTTATGCCCGGGAAACTATTGAGTTTCCCGATGGCCGTCAAGTGCGGACCTTCCCCCGTCTGCGTTATGGCGGGGCCCATCTCAATAACCCCGACCGGGATAAGACCGGTGACATCGCCTTGCGGGGCGGGGCCGGTGCGTTGCTGGCGGTTTTGCTCTGGGGGTTGCTCGGCGGTGTATTCTTGTGGCATCTTGCCCGGCGCCGCAGAATCCGTTTCGGCACCTGGGTACCTCTTGTCTTTCGAGGACAAAGCGAGGTTCCCTGGAACGCCTGCCTGCTGACACTACTGGGGCTCCTGCTCCTGGCGGCCCCTACCGCCTTGTTGTGTACCAGGTATCATGTTCTCGGGACCGATAAGGTCGGACAGGACGTGCTTTACCTGGCTTTGAAGAGCATCCGCACCGGTCTGGTGATCGGCACCCTGACCACACTGGTGATGCTGCCTTTTGCGGTCCTGTTGGGGATCATGGCCGGCTATTTCCGGGGCTGGATGGACGATCTGATCCAGTACGTCTATACCACGCTCAATTCCATACCTGCCGTGCTGCTGATTGCGGCGGCGGTGCTGATGACCCAGGTTTATATGGATACCCATCCCAACCTGTTTGAAACCGTCAGCGCCCGGGCCGATCTGCGTCTATTGTTCCTTTGCATTATCCTCGGGATTACCAGTTGGACGGGATTGTGCCGTCTGCTGCGCGGGGAGGCCCTGAAACTGCGGGAGATGGAATATATCCAGGCCGCCCAGGCCTTCGGCGTTTCCGACCTCCGGATCATCTTGCGCCATATTTTGCCGAACGTCATGCATATTGTTCTGATCGCCCTGGTCATGGATTTCTCCGGTCTGGTGTTGGCGGAGGCCGTACTGTCCTACGTAGGGGTGGGCGTTGATCCCTCGATGATCAGTTTCGGCACCATGATCAACAGTGCCCGCCTCGAAATGGCCCGGGAGCCCATGGTCTGGTGGTCGCTGGCCGCCGCCTTCGGCTTCATGTTTCTTCTGGTTTTGTGCGCCAATCTTTTTTCGGATGCGGTGCGGGACGCCTTTGATCCGCGGACGCAAACCCGGACGGTACAGCTTCAGATCCTTCAGACCGAAAAGTCAGGCGGCTCGAAAGAGGGAAATCCGTGAACAGGCCCTTGCTCGCAATCGATCATCTCAGATCCTGGATCGTTACGGCCGGCGGGATTGTGCGGGCCGTGGACGATCTGTCACTTGACATCAGACGCGGGGAGACCTTCGCTTTGTTAGGAGAATCGGGTTGCGGAAAATCCATGACGGCCCTTTCCATCATGCGCCTGTTGCCGGAGGCCGGCCGGATTGTCGGCGGCACTATCCGGCTTGACGGGTTCGATCTTTTGACCTTGCCGGAAACGGAGATGCGTACTATCCGGGGGAAACGGATCGGCATGATCTTCCAGGAACCGATGCTGAGTCTGAATCCGGTGATGACCATCGGGAATCAGGTGGCCGAAATGCTCCAGCAACACACGGCCCTACGGGGGGAGACGGCCGCCGGCCGGGTGAAGGAATTGCTCGAGGCCGTGGGCATCCCCGAGGCGACCCGGCGCAGTAAGGAATACCCCTTCCAGTTTTCCGGAGGCATGAAACAGCGGGTGATGATCGCCATGGCCCTGGCCTGTGACCCGGACCTCTTGATCGCCGATGAGCCCACCACCGCTCTGGATGTTACCACCCAGGCCCAGATCCTCGATTTGTTACAGGGGTTTCAAAAGAGGGCCGCCATGTCCATCCTGCTCATTACCCACGATCTGGGGGTGGTCTCGGAGATGGCCCACCGGGTGGCGGTGATGTATGCCGGGGAAATAGTGGAAAAGGCCGATCGCCAGCGCTTTTTTTCCGGCCCGGCCCACCCTTATTCCCAAAAGCTTTTTGCCTCTCTACCGGCCCGGACCAAGCGGGACCGGTCCCTGGCCGTGATCAGGGGGAATGTGCCCCCCCTGACCCGTGAGTTCAATGGGTGCCGTTATGCTGAACGGTGTGATTTCGCCTGGGATCGTTGCCGAAAGGAAGCCCCTTTGTGGTCCGAATGGTCCGAAGGGCAGGGGGTGCGCTGTCATCTGTATGAAAAAGGCACGAGGGATGAGGCGCGAGGCATGAGGCACGAGGCACGAGACGAGGGGGAGGAAAGAGGTGCGAGGGATGAGGCACAAGGCACGAGAGGGGAGCTGATTCCCGGACAGGATAATGGTTCGTTTATCCTGAAGGTCGCGGATTTAAAGATCCATTTCCCTATCCAAAAGGGGTTTTTGAAGCGAACCGTTGGACAGGTCAAGGCCGTAGACGGGGTATCCTTTTCGATCCCCCCAGGCAAAACTCTGGCCCTGGTCGGAGAATCCGGCTGTGGCAAGACCACGCTGGGTAAGGGCGTCCTTCGGCTCATTCCGGTGACCAGCGGCACTATCCTCTTTCAGGGGATCGATCTCAGGACCTTGAAACCGGCCGGGATGCGGCCCTTGCGTCGCGAGTTGCAGATTATCTTCCAGGACCCTTACGGGTCTCTCAATCCCCGCATGCGGATTATGGAAATCATCGAGGAGGGTATGGCGGCCCTGGGCATCGGCTCCGGAACCGAGGACCGGATGGCCCGCATAGGCCACCTTCTGGAAGAAGTCGGGTTGCCGGCCGGGATCCATTACCGCTATCCCCATGAATTTTCCGGAGGGCAGCGCCAGCGCATCGCTATCGCCAGGGCCCTTTCCGTAAATCCAAAGTTGATTGTCTGCGACGAACCCACCAGCGCCCTGGATATTTCTGTCCAGGCCCAAATCCTCAACCTGCTCAAGGAACTCCAGGACGGACACGGCCTCTCTTATCTCTTTATCACGCACAATATCTCCGTGGTTGAGTTTCTGGCCCACGAAGTGGCGGTTATGTACCTGGGCCGGATTGTCGAACAAGGGAAGGTTGACGAAGTCCTGGGCAATCCAAGGCATCCTTATACCCGGGCCCTCCTCTCGGCGGTGCCGGTAATCGATCGGGATACGAAACGGGAGGTAATCCGGCTTCAGGGAGACCTGCCTTCACCGGTCAACCCTCCGGCCGGCTGTCATTTTCATCCCCGTTGTACGGAAGCCGGGCCGAAATGCCGGACGGATTATCCAGCCCCAAACAGTTCCAGCCCCACCCATAGTGTTCATTGCCATCTGAATTCCGGCTCCTGACTCCTGGATTCCGGAATTTTAAATATCTTTGATTAGAACTTGTCCTCCCTATCCCTTGTTTCCTAATTTTATTGTCTTTAGGTAAGAGTTGTGTTTAAATAAGAAATAAGAGGTTGCATAAATTTTCGATTTTGTAGCAGTCAGCAGAATTCCTATTCATGAAAGGTGATCTATGGGAGTAACAAAAGTAACTGCGACGATTACCAATTTATCCAAGAATTTTCCTTCTTATGAATCTATCTTTCTGGTGGATACCGGGGCGATTGATAGCATGGCACCAGCCAGTGAGCTGATTAAGGCTGGTATCCAAGTGGAAGGAAAAGAGGTGTATGAATTGGCTAACGGCCAGCCCGTAGAATACCCCTATGGGTTTGCCAGGATTTCTTTTATGGGAGCGGAAACCGTGACTCAGGTCATATTCGGTCCTGAGGACTCTGAACCAATCCTCGGAGTTGTCGCTTTGGAAAATACGGGGATTGCTGTTGACCCCGTATCCATGAGCTTGAAAAGAATGACGGCTAAACCATTAAAATAAAACTCACCTTGTTGGAAGCCCTCTTCAGATAGTTCCCTCGGTCCGTTCGTCAAAATCGCTTGCTAAATAATCGTTTCTTCTATAAAATATTTAGTACTAAAATAGGATTCCAGGGTTCGAGGGGTTTTAAATTCCATGCCTTTCACTTGAACCCTTGGCCCCTGGACCCCTTGAATCCTTTTTCTTGCTTAGTGGTGACCCGATGGGTCATGAGTGTTTAATATATATGGACCTGTCCCAAAAAATTTATACCGTCTCCGAGCTGACTCAGGAGATCAAAGACCTGTTGGAGGAGGAGTTTCCTTTTCTGTGGCTGGAAGGGGAGATCTCCAATTTCCGGGTCCCCCCCAGCGGACATTATTATTTTACCCTGAAGGATGTCTCGACCCAGATTCGGGCGGTTTTTTTTAAGTCCGGTCAATCAGGAATATCCTTTAAGCCGGAAAATGGCCTGCAGGTCCTGTGCTTCGGCCGGCTGGGGGTCTATGCCGGGCGGGGGGAATATCAGATTATTATTGAAAGGATGGAATTAAAGGGCTGGGGAACCCTGCAACTGGCCTTCGAGAAGTTAAAAGAAAGGCTTTGGAAGGAGGGGTTGTTCGAGTTGGAGCGAAAGAAACCCTTACCCCTTCTGCCCAGGCGGGTGGCTATAGTTACATCCCCTACCGGCGCGGTTATTCAGGACTTTTTGAAGATTCTTTATCGCCGTTTCCGGAATATCCATGTTTCCATCTTTCCGGTCCTGGTCCAGGGGGAGACCGCTTCTTTTGAAATTGAGGAGGCCATAAAAAAGTTAAATCAATCCGACCTGGGCATAGAAGTCATCATCCTGGCCCGTGGGGGAGGGTCCATAGAGGATCTCTGGCCTTTCAATGAAGAACGGGTCGCCCGGGCCATCGCCGGTTCGGCCATCCCGGTCGTCTCGGCCATCGGCCATGAGGTTGATTTTACCATATCCGATTTTGTGGCCGATCTGCGGGCTTCAACCCCTTCGGCCGCGGCTGAATTACTGATCCAGCCCCAGAGGGAATGGGAATCCAAAATCGGAGATATTCAAGTCCGGTTGGTTCAACCCTTGCGGAGGAAGTTGGGGCTTTATGAAGAAAAGCTTTTCCATTTTCAGAAAAGGATCGGGGATCCCCGCCGCCGCTTGATCGACCTTACCCTCCGCCTGGATGATTACGGTACCCGGCTAAGACTGGCCCTTCGAGGGATTTTGGGAAAAAGACAGGATACCTTGACCTGGATCCAGGAAAAGTTATTGTTGAAGGCCCCGCGGGACAAGGTCCTGGCCGGACAAAACAGCCTGGAAATCCAAAGATTAAAATTAAGAGGTCTGATCAATAGAAAATTGGAACAATGGGAGATGGCCCTGGAGGCTCAGGGAAAAACCCTTCAGGCCTTGAGCCCCTGGGGGATACTGGATCGGGGCTATGCCCTGGTCCGGACCTTGCCGGATTTGGCTTTGCTCAAAAAGGTGGAGGAGGCCCCTCCCGGGAAACACATTCGAGTTTCCATTGCCCAGGGCGAATTGGATTGTCTGGTTGAGCGGACCAGGAAGAAGGAGGACAGGACCTTTGTCCAAAGAACGATTTGAAGATACCTTTAAAAAATTGGAAGGGATTGTCACTAAATTGGAATGCGGAGAGCTTTCCCTTGAAGAATCCATGAAATTGTTTGAAGAAGGGATGCGGTTGTCGCAACTCTGTTCTCAAAAACTGGTGGAGGTTCAAAAAAGAGTGGATCTCCTCCTTAAGGCCGAGGATGGAAGCCTGCAATCCCAATCTTTTTCCTTTGAAGAGGAGAAGGAATAAATTGAAGATTCCGCAGCCCCTGGAACTCAAGAAATTTCAGAAAATGGTCGATGAAGCCTTAATGACCTATTTTCCACAACCGGAGGCTTATGCCCATCAGGTTCGAAAGGCCATGGAGTACAGCTTACTGGCCGGAGGAAAAAGGCTGAGACCGATTTTGTGTCTGTCGGCCTGTAAGGCTGTGGGCGGACCAATGGTCAAAGCCCTTCCGGCTGCCTGTGCCCTGGAATATATTCATACCTATTCCCTGATTCATGATGACCTCCCGGCCCTGGACAACGATGACTATCGCCGTGGGCGATTGAGCTGCCATAAGAAATTCGGGGAAGCGACTGCCATATTGGCCGGGGACGCCTTATTGACCGAGGCCTTTTCCTTATTGACTCGAAAAGGGGTCATGAGGAAGGTCCCGGCAGCGATCAGGCTTGAGATTATTCAAGAGATCGCCCGGGCCGCCGGGATCCATGGTATGGTGGCCGGACAGGAAGTCGATCTTGAGGCCGAGAAAAAAAAGGTCTCTTCGTCCTGTTTACAATATATTCATGAGCATAAAACCGGGGCTTTGATAACCGCTTCCCTGGTTTGCGGGGGTCTGATCGGGGGAGGAACCGCCGGGGAAATCCGGGCCTTACGAAAATTCGGGGAAAAGATCGGCCTGGCCTTCCAGATCAAAGATGATTTGTTGAACGTGGAAGGGCAGGCCGCGCTCATGGGAAAAAAAACAGGGACGGATGAAAAAAAGGCCAAGGCCACTTATCCGGGACTTCTGGGGTTGGAACCATCCAGAGCCCTGGCCCGGCGGTTATTGGTGGAGGCCGAAGGAGCCCTCCGGATCTTCGGAGCGAAGGCCCTCCCTCTGTTGCAAATAGGAGGCTATGTCCTTTCCCGGGACAGGTAAATAAAAGACTGGTTGTTGCGGGTTGCCGGATACAGGTTTGCGGTTAAGACTACAGTGTATTTTTTTGAAAACCCTGGATTCCCGATAAAGACATTCGGGAATGACGGGGAAAGTGTCGCTGTGGTATTAAGAAATGAAAATTTTTTAACCCGTAACCCGTAACCCGTAACTCGATGGTATAGGAATTTCCTTTTTGGACTCAGATCGACGCAGATTGCCAAGATTTTGAATATAAAGATAAAGATATAGTTATCTGCGGGTATCGGCGAAAATCGGCGTCCTAATTTATAACCCGTAATACGCAATGGATTAAGTGATGGATCAAGAAATTAAAATAAAACTTAGCGAAAAACCCTTATCCCTTTTGGAAGGCATAATGGATCCAAAGGATCTTAAGAACCTTTCCCTGCCTCAACTGAAACAAGTGGCCGAAGAGGTCCGGCAACTGATCATCGAGACGGTTTCCAAAAATGGAGGCCATCTGGCCCCCAATCTGGGGGTTGTCGAATTAACCATTGCCCTGCACTATGTGTTTGAGAGTCCGAAAGACAAGATTATCTGGGACGTAGGCCACCAATCCTATACCCATAAGATCCTGACCGGCCGAAAGGCGCAATTTCCGACCCTGAGGACCTTTGGAGGATTGAGCGGGTTTCCCAAGCGACAGGAAAGTCCTCATGATATTTTTGATACCGGCCATAGCGGAACCTCCATTTCAGCCGGGCTGGGGATAACCGTGGCCAACGAATTAAAAAAAGAGCAGTCCAAGGTAATAGCCGTTATCGGAGACGGCTCCATGACCGCCGGCGAGGCCTTCGAAGGCTTAAACCAGGCCGGGCACCTGAACAAAGATCTTATCGTCGTCTTGAATGATAATGAGATGTCCATCTCCCAGAATGTGGGGGCCTTGTCTTCTTTCTTGAGTAAACGATTAACCGGAAGGGGTTTTGTCCAATTCAAAAGAGAGATGGAATCGTTTTTTAAATCCATTCCGGGCATCGGCGAAAATTTACTTCAATGGGCCAAAAAAAGCGAAGATTCCTTTACCGGTTTTTTTACACCGGGAATGCTTTTCGCTGCTTTACATTTCGACTATCTCGGGCCGGTAAAAGGCCATCGGCTGGAGGATTTGATCGCTACCTTTGAAAACATCCGCCATATCCAGGCCCCGGTTCTGGTCCATGTGCTGACTACTAAAGGCAAGGGCTATGGGCCGGCTGAAAAAAACCCGGCCTATTATCATGGGGTGGGTCCTTTTGATCCGGAGGCCGAAGTTCCCTGCCCTCAGAAACCTTCCGGTGCCCCCACCTATACCGAGGTTTTTGGAAAAACCATCGTGGCCCTGGCGGAAAAGGATATCAGGATCCTCGCCATCACCGCCGCCATGCCGGAAGGGACCGGATTGGACCGCTTTGCCAGGCGTTTTCCACAACGTTTTTTTGATTGCGGCATAGCCGAACAGCATGCCGTCACCTTTGCCGCCGGACTGGCCCTGGAGGGATTGAAGCCGGTGGTGGCCATTTATTCCACCTTTATTCAGAGGGCCTTTGATCAGGTGCTTCACGATATCTGTCTGCCCAATATACCGGTGATTTTTGCTTTAGATCGGGCCGGGATAGTCGGCGAAGACGGACCTACCCATCAAGGTCTCTTTGATCTCTCTTTTCTCCGACCTCTGCCCAACCTGATTATCATGGCCCCCAAGGATGAACGGGAATTGCGGGACATGCTCTATTCGGCTGTGCATTACAACCGGCCGGTGGCCATCCGATATCCCCGGGGGGCCGGGGTGGGGGTTTCCCTGGGAGGGGACGCTCAACCTATTCCATTAGGGCAATGGGAGACCCTTAAAGAGGGAACGGATGTGGCCGTCCTGGCTTTGGGTAATACGGTTTATCCGGCCCTGGAGGCCGGGGAGCGCCTGACCTGTAAGGGAAAATCGGCTGCGGTGGTCAACGCCCGGTTTTTAAAACCCTTAGACGAAAGGCTGTTGGCCCAAGTGGCCCAAAGATTTTCCCTGGTGGTTACCGTTGAAGAAAACATGACCCGGGGAGGGCTCGGCAGTGCGGTAATGGAAAAATTGCATGAGTTGCGTGCCGGGGGAATCCGGGTTCGTTCTCTGGGTATCCCAGACCGTTTTGTGGAACACGGTCCCTCTGAGAAAATACGCAGTCTCTATGGCCTTGATGCCGAAGGGATTTTGAGGGTCTTGATGGAGGAATTGGATGTCCCCCAAAACGCCTAAGGTTCGATTGGACCGGCTCCTGGTGGAAAAAGGAATGGCTTCCTCCCAGGAAAAAGCCAGGGCCTTGATCTATTCGGGGCTGGTTCGTATTAATCAGGTGCCGGCCCTTAAACCGGGGAAATCGGTGGATCCCGGATCACCGATTGAACTCAAACAGACCGAGCATCCTTATGTGGGCCGGGGCGGGGTTAAATTAGAAGGGGCCTTGAAGGCTTTTCAGGTCCAGGTTAAGGATAAGGTCGCTTTGGATATCGGGGCTTCCACCGGCGGATTCAGCCATTGTCTGCTTTTGGGGGGAATAAAACGCGTCTATGCCGTTGATGTGGGTTATGGTCAATTAGCCTGGGAGATTCGACAGGATCCCCGGGTTAAGGTTATGGAAAGAAAAAATGCGCGTTTTCTGTCCCGGTCGGAGATCGGGGAGCAGATCGATTTAATCGTGGTCGACACCTCTTTTATTTCATTGAAATTGATCATTCCGCCCCTTTTACCTATTTTAAAGGATTACGGGGAAATTGTCGCCTTGATTAAACCCCAGTTTGAGGTGGGCAAAGGAAAGGTCGGCAAAGGGGGGGTAGTCCGAAATGAGGAGGACCAGAAGACCGTGATCGAAGATTTGAGTCAGTATTTCAGGGAAAAGGGGTTGTCGGTTTCAGGAACCGTAGAATCCCCGATTCAAGGGGCCAAGGGCAACCGGGAATATTTTATTTATATGCAGAAAGGGGTCGAAGGGGTTGTCTTTTAAGGATTTCCCTTCCGGTGAGAGCCTTCTTGACTGAGCAAGAAGGCTCATGGCACCAGGGGATTTCAGGGTTCAATGGCTGATCCCTATCGGGTACTGCGTTTGGAGGCCTTCAGCGGATTGACCTTGGCAGCGGTCTGGACCGGGGCTTTTTTAATATGAGTGGCTAAATTGCAGTTCCCCAATTTCCATTTTTGGGAAGGATCGGGATAAGAAAGGCAATATTTCCCACTACTGAACTCTTTGTTTCGGTCACAGCCGTCACATTGTTCGATTGCAGGATAACAAGATCCTCCGTTAAACGAACAACCCTTGGCGCTCATGAAGGTACATGCGGTTCCGGCTTTTACGGTTGAACAAACCATGATAATCACCCCCTTTTCTAAAATTCTATAAAATATAATTTTTATTTATTATTTGTCAACTATTATTTTCATAAAATTGAAAAATTATTAATTAACACCCCATGTTTAAAAACAAACGTATCGGCGAATTACTCCTTCGGGAACAAAAAATTACCGCCAAACAGTTGGAAGAAGTCCTGGCTGAACAAAAACGGCTTGGCGGCCGGCCCAAAATCGGAACCCTTTTGGTTCAGAAGGGCTTTATTGATGAAAAAACCTTACTGGCTTTTTTATCCAAGCAATTCGGTTTGCCGATTATCGATCTGTCCCGTCTGGAGTTTAAACCGACCTGGATCAGCCTGATCCCGGACAATATTGCCAGGAAATATGAAATCATTCCTATCGGCAAAGAGGGCGCTACCCTCAAGATGGCCATTTCCGATCCTTCCAATATCTTTGCCTTGGATGATTTAAAATTTTTAACCGGGAGCAACATCCAGCTTTTTCTGTCCTCCGAAAAAAACCTTAAGGAAGCCATCGATAAATATTACAGTCTGACCTCGACCCTGACCGAAGCCCTGGAAGATATCAAAGGGTTGGAAGTGGATTATATCCAGCCGGATGAAGAAATGGATGAGGTCAATTTAGAGATTGCCGCCAAAGAGGCCCCGGTAGTCAAACTGGCCAATCTTTTGCTCATCGATGCCATCAAAAGGGGGGCCAGCGATATCCATTTCGAAACCTATGACCGGGCCTTCCGGGTTCGCTATCGGATTGACGGTGTCCTCTATGAAATCATGAATCCTCCGGTTAAACTAAAGAACGCCTTGGTTTCCCGGTTAAAAATTATGTCGAATCTCAACATTGCCGAAAGAAGGCTTCCCCAGGACGGTCGCCTGAAATTACGCTTTGGAGACGGCAATGAAATGGATTTTCGGGTTTCCGTTTTGCCGACCCTATTCGGGGAGAAGGTGGTTTTGCGTCTCCTGGACAAATCAACCCTGCAGGTGGATTTGAGATTACTTGGGTTTGAAAAAGAGGCCTTAACCAAGTATAATGAAGCCATCTACAAACCTTATGGCATGATCCTGGTAACCGGGCCGACCGGCAGCGGGAAAACAACGACCCTCTACTCTACTCTCAGCGAATTAAATAAGCCCACCCAAAATATTTCGACCGTGGAGGATCCCGTTGAATTGAATATTTACGGGATTAATCAGGTTCAGGTGCATGAAGATATCGGGCTGTCTTTTACCAATGTCCTGCGCTCTTTTCTCCGACAAGATCCCGATATCATTATGGTGGGAGAGATCCGGGACAAGGACACGGCCGAAATTTCCATTAAAGCAGCCCTAACGGGCCATCTGGTTCTGAGTACCCTCCATACCAACGACGCCCCTAATACCGTTACCCGATTGTTGGATATGGGTGTTGAGCCTTTTCTGGTCGCTTCATCCATTAATCTGGTAGTGGCCCAGCGGCTGATTCGAAAATTATGTTTGATCTGCAAGAAAAAGATTGAAAAATCAACGGATCTCTTAAAGGAGTTCCATTTAGATCCAGCCAGTCATTCCTTATGGGAAGCCGTCGGCTGCCCAGCCTGTAATTTTACAGGGTTTAAGGGCCGAATTGCGATTTATGAGGTTTTGCCTTTTTTTGAACAACTCAAAGAATTAATCTTTGAAAGGGCCTCGGCGGCTGAAATAAAAAAAGCGGCCCGGGAGCAGGGCATGAAAACCCTGCGTGAAAGCGGCCTGACAAAGGTATTGGAAGGAGTCACCACCCTGGAAGAAGTCATTAAAGTGACGGATAAAGACTAACCAAGGATTCGATTATGCCGACTTATACCTGGCAAGGAAAAACAAAACAAGGGGAGTTGAAAAAAGGGGAATTGGTGGCCGATAATGTAGTCGTCGCCCGCCTTCAGCTTCGCAAACTCGACATCCGCCCCATCCGTATTCAGGAGAAACGGGAAAAACCCGCTCGTAAGTTTGCCCTTCGGAAAAAGATTCCCAAGAAATCGATCGTGGTCTTTACGCGCCAGTTCTCCACGATGATCAATGCCGGACTCCCCCTGGTTCAATGCTTAACCATTTTGGGCAATCAACAGGAAAACGCCGCTTTTTCCAATGTCATAGCCAAGATTAAAGGGGACGTAGAAAGCGGCCAATCCCTGGCCGAGGCCCTTAAAAAGCATCCTAAGGTTTTTGATGACCTTTATGTCAATCTGGTGGAAGCCGGAGAGGCCGGCGGCATCCTGGATGTCATTTTAAATCGACTTTCCAGCTATATCGAAAAGACAGAAAAACTGAAAAAAAAAGTCAAAGGCGCCATGGTCTATCCGGCTGTTGTTACCGGGGTCTCAATAGTCGTAACGGCGATTATTTTACTTTTTGTCATTCCTGTCTTTGAAAAGATGTTTTCGGAGGTCGGTCAAGCCCTTCCGGTCCCGACCCAATTTGTAATCGGACTCAGCCGGTTTGTCAGCAGCAATTTGATTTTTATTGCCCTCGGGATAGGGGGCTTGATTTTTCTGCTACGTTCTGTTTACCGGACTGATAAAGGCAAGTATCTGATCGATGATCTCCTGTTGAAACTGCCCATTTTCGGGATGTTGTTCCGGAAAGTGGCCGTGGCCAAGTTTACCCGGACCTTTGGAACCATGGTCAGCAGCGGGGTGCCTATTTTGGAAGCCATGGACATTGTGGCTAAATCTGCCGGAAATAAGGTGGTGGAAAAAGCTATTTATAAAGCCCGGGGAAGCATCGCCGAAGGGAAAACGATTTCAGAACCTTTAGAGGAAAGTAAGGTATTCCCTCCCATGGTAACCCAAATGATCGGGGTGGGTGAGGCCTCCGGAGAGCTGGACACCATGCTGAACAAAATTGCCGATTTTTATGATGACGACGTAGATGCCGCCGTCAATACCCTGACTTCGATGATGGAACCCATTATGATGGTCGTTCTGGGTGGAATTGTCGGCGGATTGGTAATTGCCATGTATCTGCCTATCTTTAAGATGGGTGAAGCCATTACCGGATAAGGGATTGGTAGGGACCGGATTACGGTTTTTATGCCGGGAAAAGGACGTAACAGGGTGAAAAAACCGATCATTTTTGATCGCCGGAAAATAGAAGAAGGCATTTCTTCAAGACCCTGGTTTTATAATGAAAAAGATTTTTTGCGGAAAACGCAATGGCTTATTTTATGGCGGCTGGTATTTATTTCTTTTTTTCTTTTGCTGACGGTGATCCTTCAGGAGAAAGGAGGCCTTTTCCCTTTTTCCTTTTCCCGGCTATACTTCTTAATCGCCCTCCAATATTTTTTTTCTATCTTCTATATCCTTTTTCTTTTATGGGAGTCTGCCGTCTTAGGGGTAGCTGTTTTTCAGTTACTGCTTGATGGGCTCTTCGTAACCGCAGTGGTCTATCTTACCGGTGGGATAGAAAGCTTTTTCCCCTACCTCTATTTTTTAATCATTTTGGCCGGAGGAACCCTCTTTTACCGATTGGGTGGAATATTGACGGCCTTTGGTATGACGGTTTTGTATGGAGGGCTCCTTTTTCTTCAAGGGTTGGGGAAAATCCCTTTATTGTACGGACGGGCGGTTCAACTGATCCCCTATTCAAAAAACTATTTTTTGTATCAGGTAGTCATGCACGGGGTGGGATTTTTTTTTATCGGTTATCTGAGCAGTGTTTTCACCGAACAGGCCGGAAAACAACGGGGGCAGATTGAGATACAGAAAAAAAATATCGATCAATTGGAGGAATTGAACCGGGTCGTGATCCAGAACATTGATATCGGCTTGATTACTTTAGACGATGAAGATAAAATTAAGAGTATTAATCCGGCCGGGGAGAAAATCCTGGGCCGGCTCTCTGGTGAATTAATAGACCTGCCCCTGAGGGATCTTTTTCCCGATTTGAAAAAAGGCCCTGATCCGAAAGCCTCTGACCCGGGGAATCGGCTGGAAACCTCCTACCAAAATCCAGAAGGCGCACTGGTAACATTAGGGTTTTCCTTTACCTCGATAAAAGGTGACCAACAACCTCACGGGATAGGGAAAATCTTATCCTTTAAAGATATCTCCCGGATCAAAACCATGGAAGACCACCTGCGGAAAGTGGATCGCCTGGCTTTGATGGGAAAAATGGCTGCCGGGATCGCTCACGAAATTAGAAATCCCCTGGCTTCCATCAGCGGCTCCATCCAGGTTTTGAAAGATGATTTTAAGGAGGAAAGGACCGGGGACCGCCTTTTGAAAATCATTTCGCGCGAAGTAACCAAACTGGATTCATTGGTGAATAATTTTTTAACTTTTGCTAAACCGGTTCAGGATATCGAATCCCCGCTTAATATATCTGATTTTATCCGCGAGACGGTTGAATTGATAAAAAGGAATCCCGGGATCCCTCCTGACCTGGTTTGGAAATGGGATATCGAACCCGATCTCAAGGTCCGTATTTCAACCGGAGAATTGTCCCAAATTTTATGGAATCTTTTGACTAATGCCTTGCAAGCGGTTCCTTCCTCCGGTGAGATCTTTATCGGGGCACGGCTCTATCAGGCCGGATCTCAGGAGGATGGGATAGAAATCAAAATCAGAGACAATGGATCGGGCATTCCCGAGAAGGATCAGCCTAAGATTTTTGAACCTTTTTTTACCACAAAAGACCAAGGAACCGGACTGGGATTAAGTATCGTACAAAAAATTATTTCCGACCGCGGGGGACAGATTCGGATGGAAAGTTTTCCGGGGCAAGGTGCTGAATTTGTCATTCTATTTCCCCAATTCAAAGATAGGACATTGACAACGGATGGTGATTTAGGTTAAAAAATTGACATTGGTTGATATGAACGAATTTTTTTAATAAAAGAGAAGCACCCTCATGATCAGTATCATAGATTATAAAGCAGGCAATTTGACCAGTGTGGAGCGGGCCTTAAAAATGTTGTCCATACCCTGTCGGATCACGCATGATCCGGAATTAATTCTGGAAGCGGATCGGGTTATCTTCCCCGGGGTCGGTGCCGCCGGCGAGGCCATGAAAGCCCTGCGGGGGGATGGCCTGGATGAAGCCGTCAGGGCCTATTTTAAATCCGGACGCCCTATCCTGGGAATTTGTCTGGGTACCCAGGTCATCCTGGATTTCAGTCAGGAAAATCAAACCTCCTGTCTCGGTATCCTTCCCGGAGAAGTGGTTCGGTTTCCCAATCCGCACCGGGATGAGAAGGGAAGGATTTTAAAAATTCCCCACATGGGCTGGAATCGGGTGGAATGGGTTCGTCAACACCCTCTTATTCGAACCATCCCACCCCAGAGTAACTTTTATTTTGTCCATTCCTATTATCCGGTTCCCCGGGAAGAAAGCCATATTCTGGGCCGGACCGATTATGGTTTTCTTTTCCCTTCGGCCCTGGCCTACAGGAATCTGGTAGCCCTCCAATTCCACCCTGAAAAGAGCGGGCCTCCGGGGCTGGCCCTGTTAAAGGCCTTTTCAGAATGGGAGGGGCGTGATGCTGACTAAAAGAATTATTCCCTGTCTGGATGTACGGGACGGGAAAACCACCAAAGGTATTCGTTTCAAAAATAATATCGATATCGGGGACCCTGTCGATATGGCCCGTTTTTATTATGAAGAAGGGGCGGATGAACTGGTTTTTTACGATATAACCGCCTCGGCGGAGAAAAGGGCCATCATGATTGAGGTGGTTCAAAAAGTGGCTGAAGAAATCTTTATCCCCTTTTCGGTTGGAGGAGGAATTGCCAGTCTGGAAGATATGCGGCAGGTTTTGTTGGCCGGGGCGGAAAAGGTCAGCATCAATTCCGCGGCCATAAAAAACCCTTCGTTGATTCAAGAAGGGGCTTTATCCTTCGGTGGGCAATGCATCGTTTTGGGCATGGATGTAAAGAAAGTTCCTCTTTCCCAGGCTATTCCATCCGGATATGAAATGGTTATCCATGGAGGCCGGACCTTTACCGGGATTGATGCCCTGTGGTGGGCCAGAGAAGCCGAGCGTCTGGGGGCCGGTGAAATTTGTTTGAATTCCATTGATGCCGATGGAACTCAGACAGGATACGAAATGGGGCTGACGCCAATGATTTCCGAGGCCGTTTCCATACCGGTCATTGCCTCCGGTGGGGCCGGTCTTCCGGATCATCTTTTTCAGGTCCTTAGCCAAGGGAAAGCGGATGCCGCGCTGATTGCTTCCATGACCCATTATGGGACATTTACCATCCGGCAAATTAAGGATTATTTGCAAGAACGGGGAATTCCGGTCCGGTATCTGTGGTAGATTGATAGTATAGGAAATTCCTTTTTAGACGCAGGTCGACGCAGATTGCCAAGATTTTGAATATAAAGAATAGTTATCTGCGGGTATCGGCGAAAATCCGCGTCCCAATTTAAGAAGCCTGTGGGTGAGGAGATATTCGGGATGTTCAGTCCTCAAAAATTTTTTGATTTAACAGATTGGGAACACCAGGAACTTTTCGATGGTGTCGAACAGGTCTGGAACGTCTTACCAAAGATAAAACCCTATTTGCGGTCCAAGATAGAATCCAATCTGGGTGGGATACTTTCCGATGGGCCGTTTTTGACCAGGATGGTTGTTTTATGGCAGGGTCAGGTTTTTGAAAAGGGGTTCTCGCTGATTCCCGGCGATGCCACCAAAGGGGAATGTAAAGTGATTTGTGATAATCAGGAGCTGGAGGGCGCTATCATCCTTTTCGGAGGAGTCACCCTGGTAGGAAGAGATATTCATATCGGTCCGGGGTCGGTGGTGGAAACCGGGGCCTATATTCAAGGTCCGGCCTTTATCGGACGGCAAACCGAGGTGCGCCAAGGGGCTTATATGCGTGGGGGGTGTCTGGTGGGGGATCGCTGTGTCGTGGGCCATGTGACCGAAATGAAAAATTCGGTTATGCTGAACGATGCCAAGGCCGGTCATTTCGCCTATATCGGCGACAGTATTTTAGGCAACCATTGCAATCTGGGAGCGGGAACCAAGCTGGCCAATCTTAAAATGGTCAAAAATACCATCAAGGTAAAAGGCGCTGACAAAATGGTCGATACCGGACTCAGAAAATTCGGGGTCATTATGGGGGACGGAACGGAAACCGGATGCAATTCCGTTACCAATCCCGGGACCCTGTTGGGACCGAAATGCATCGTCGGGCCAAATGCCACCGTTAAGGCCGGTTATTATCCCCCCAAATCGATAATTCGTTAAGGCGATCCCGGATTTCCGGTTACTGGTATAGGAGTTTAAATTTGTTATGACTAACGGTCCTTCCATTACTTTCAGTCATCGTTTTAAAGAATGTCCGGATGTAACGATCATTAAGGCCTGGCCGAATTTCTCCGATTACAGTGAGGAAGAGAAACAGCGGATAAGGACGGCTGAAAAGATCTACTACCCCACGCCACTCTATATCGATCTTTTTATTACCCTGGGGAAAAAAATATTCCCCAGCCGGGAAACGTACGTTTACTCAGGAGATAAGATCAAACAAACAGCCCTATTTCAATTTTTAAGGATTCCCCATCCCCGAACCCGAATATATTTCGGTCAACAGAAGAGCAGGATCAAAAAAGAATTCCCCTTTCCATT
The DNA here is from genome assembly GCA_016219225.1 of Deltaproteobacteria bacterium. Lineage (NCBI taxonomy): Bacteria > Pseudomonadati > Myxococcota > Myxococcia > Deltaproteobacteria bacterium. The sequence goes on along the minus strand of JACRBX010000188.1, from coordinate 15,015 downwards.
CATTGCAAAAATTCCCAGGGGCTCTTCTATGGGTCGGGGGGTATTCTTGATTCGTGATGAGGAAGGGTTGAACCGTTATCTTCGCCGCTCCCCGGTGGCCTATATCCAAGAATATCTCCCTCTGGACCGGGATCTCCGAGTGATACTCATTGGTCACCAGATGGTCCTGTCCTATTGGAAAATTGCCCGCGAAGGGGAATTCCGGAATAATTTGGCCCAAGGGGCCTTACTCGGGTTTAGTGATATACCCGACGAGGCTCTGGAGTTTGCCCTGCAGGTTACACAAAGGTGCAATTTTGATGACGTAGGATTGGATTTATGCCATACTCCCGAGAAGGGATGGATGGTTCTGGAGGCTAATATGAACTACGGCCATCAGGCCTTGAAAGAAAAAGGGTTGAATATCCGTCAGGTGCTGAGGGACTTAATGATACAAGGAAAAATTTAATATGATGGTTTTAGAGTTAAAATGCGCCAATGCGCATCATTTTGAAGGCTGGTTTGCCAGTACCGAGAATTTTTTAAGGCAAAAGTCTGCGGGGGAAATCCATTGCCCGGTTTGTGAGGATAATCAAATCAGCCAAGCCCTTTCACCTGTGGCCATAAAACGCCATCCCCGATTTCCCCAGGAGGTGGAAGAAACGCCTGATCCTTTTAAGAAATTACAACAATTTTATAAATATATTGAAGAAAATTTTGAAGAGGTAGGGACTGAATTTACCAAAGAGGCCTTAAAAATACATTATGGGGTGGCTGAAAATCGAAATATCCGGGGGACCTCGACAGCCGAAGAAGAAAAAACCTTAACAGAGGAAGGAGTTGAATTTTATAAAATCCCTGTGCCCAAGGCGGACCATTAGAGACCTTCGGCGCTGCATGATACCGGACCAAGTGAAGTGGGGTATCAGTTTAACTAAATCATCCTGCGGACAGAAATCTTTCTTCCTCCGACGGAGGATGGAAGTTGCTCAGTATCCTATGGAACCTGAGCAAAACATGTAAATCCCGTTAATCCTGTCTAATAATTTTTCAAAAATCTAAAATGTTACGGTGTGGGTGTTTATGCACTACCCGATAACAATCCGCAATCTGAAATCCGCAATCGTTTAGTGGTAATACCCGGAATGGATCATGCCTAATTTTTTTATCTGGAAAATTTTGCCCAGTTCCTGAAGGAGATGATTGGTAGATTCTTCGATTTTTTCAAGGTCCCGTTCACTTAAAAGCTCAGGTTGAAAATGGGTTATCAAGTCTCTCAAGTTTTCCAATTGATGAATGATATCCAACTGGATAGCCTGTCCTCCCATAAATTCATGGACTTCTAAAATAGTTTGGAGACAATTTTGCAAACGGACTTGCCTCTGGTGCGTTTGGGTTTTAACGGGTTGAATTGCTCTCATGATGTCAATATCAGGGGGTGTTATTCTAAAACCCGTTGATTTGGAGCCGGGTTTGTACAAACACCTGATACATCTCCTTCCACAGGATCCAGGATTTTTTTATACGGTCGATAATATCGGTCAGTTTTTCCGGTTCGAGCACTAAATTCACGCTATGGGAAAAGGCGGAAAGCCTGTCTCCGGATTTGATATTTTTGCCGATCCAAACCACAAACAGTTCTCTTCTCGGGACGGCGGGCATTCTTTGGATATATTCCAATAATTGATTTTGTCCGCTGTCGTTGTCCATAAAACCTTCGGAAAGGATTAAAAGGGTCGGTTGACCAAACCGGAGGATAGAAAGGACCTCATCTATTTGGCCTGCAATTAAAGGGGATCCCCCGGCGGCCTGAAGGGCTTTGACCACCGGTTCAACCCAGAGGGTTTGAACGGCAACCTCAACCGTCAACTCCGCCAAAGGAAACTCGTCGCTATTGGTCCACAGTTGGTTTATGCCGGTCTTCATTTCCGATATTCCTGATCCAACCCAAGACCTTCGATGTCGGTGGTTTTTTCTCCCCGACGGCTCTTTATCTGATCCAGACCCCGCTGAACGACCGCCCGTTTGGAGGCAAAGAGCATGGCCGTTTCTTCGGCAATAAGCTCTTGATGAAATTTTGAAATAATATCCTGATCGAAGGTCTGACATCCGAAGGGCCGACTGGTCTCAATGACCTCATAGAAGGTCTTGTCCTCGGTTTCTCCATGAACGATAAGATCTTGAATCCGAAGGTTGTTGGTCATAATTTCAAAAACAGCTACCCGGCCCTGATCGCTCCGGGGCAAGAGTCTTTGACTGACAATCCAACGCAGGGCCCCGGCCGTGCGGGCCCGGATCTGCCTTTCTTCTTCCTGATTAAAAAAGCCCAGAATCCGGTTTAGGGTTTGGGTGGCATCAACCGTATGGAGGGTGCTGAAGACCAGGTGGCCGGTTTCAGCGGCTGTCAAGGCGATTTCCATGGTCTCCCGGTCGCGGATTTCCCCCACCAGGATGACTTTCGGTGCCTGCCGCAAGGCAGCCCTGAGCCCATGGGCAAAAGAATCGAAATCGGTGCCTAATTCCCGCTGGTTAACAGTGGCCTTTTTGTGGGTATGGACCAGTTCCACAGGGTCTTCCAGGGTGATTACATGAACCGGGAAATTTTCATTGATTTCATCGATAATAGAGGCCAGGGAGGTGGTTTTGCCTGTTCCGGTGGCCCCGGTAAAAAAAATAATCCCGTTTTTTTCCTGGGCCAATTTTTTAAAAACCAAGGGCAGACCCAGTTGGCTGATGGTCGGCACGTCGACCGGAAGTTTGCGCATAACGATACTGTAACTGTTTCTTTGGGAAAAGATGTTTACCCGAAAGCGGGCCTTTTCCTGGATGGTATAGGAAAAGTCACAAGAACCTTCTCGGACCAGGGTATCTATTTTCCGGCGGTCCGACTGTAACAGATTCAGGGCAATGACCTCGGTTTGAAAGGGGGTCAATACTTTGGTCGATAAATTTAATTGAACCGGTACCAGGTTGCCATAGATTTCCACCTGTAACGGACAACCAACGGTCATATTGATGTCCGAAATTTGTGGGTAGGTATCGACTATTTTTGCTATGAGGCTGTCCAGTTCTGCCTGTCGCATATTTTTAATTCTTCTCTAATTGTAACGAAGTAGTTGTCGTTCCTTTGATCTTTCATCTCCTGGCTATATTTCCGTAAAGTCTGTTACCATTTCTCCCAAATAGGGTTTAAATTTTTCTTTATCGACACACTTATTATAGGCTTCTTCCCCGGAAATCCATCTTTTTTTTAAGTACTCCATTATGGCATCATCCAGCGATTGCATGCCGAATTTTTTGCCGGTCTGGATGACCGAAGGAATTTGATAGGTTTTTCCCTCCCGGACCAAATTGCGTACGGCATGGGTGGCGATCAGGATTTCCATGGCGGCTACCCGGCCTTTCCGGTCAATGCGCCTAAAGAGGGTTTGGGAGATAACGGCACGCAGGGCATCAGCCAGAGTAGCCCGAATCTGGGCCTGTTGATCGGCTGGAAAAACCTCTATGATGCGATCCACTGTCTTGGAGGCACTGATCGTATGCAAGGTCGCAAAAACCAGATGGCCTGTTTCGGCGGCTTCTATGGCCAGGGAAACCGTTTCGAGGTCTCTCATTTCCCCCACCAGGATGATGTCCGGGTCTTCCCGCAAGGCCCCCCTCAAGGCCGTGGCAAAAGAGCGGGTATGTCTCCCGATTTCCCGGTGATTTACCGTGCAATTGATATTTTGATGCACGAATTCGATCGGATCTTCTATGGTCAAAATATGATCTTTCCGGGAACGGTTGGCCTGGTCGATAATGGCTGCCAAGGTGGTCGATTTGCCGCTCCCGGTTGGACCGGTCACCAAAACCAATCCTTTGGGCAAAGAAGCCAGTCGTTTAATGACCATCGGGAGCCCGAGGTCCTCCACGGTCAATATTTGACTGGGGATCTCCCGGAAGACCGCGCCCACCCCGTAAAGTTGACGGAAAAAGTTGCCCCGATAGCGGGCCAGTCCGGGGATTTCATAGGCGAAATCCAGATCTCCGGTTTCTTCAAACAGTTTTATTTTTTCTTCCGGGGTTATTTCATAAAGCAGGGCCTTCAGTTCGTCATTCTCCAGGATTTTATATTTTACCCGTTCCAGCTCTCCTCGTATCCGGAGGATGGGCTGGGAGCCTGAAGACAGATGAAGGTCAGAAGCCCCTTGCTCATGCATTAATTTAAAAAAGGCGTCTATCTGGGCCATTGGTCGTCTCGTTCCATGACAGGATTAAACAGGATTTACAAGTTTTTTGCACTGGCTCCGAAGGGTCATGAGCGCCTTCGATCCGCATCGTTTCTTATCCCTTATCTTTCAGACATCCGGATTCATGGATGGCATTAATGAATCAACCAGTTAATAATCCAACTGACCAGACTGATTATCAAAGCACCGATGACCGCCGGCCAAAAGCCTTCAATAATAAAGCCTTTAATCAGAAGGGATACCGTATAAAGCATCATTCCGTTAATGATCAAAGTGAACAATCCCAGGGTCAGGATATTAATCGGGAGAGTCAATATAATCAGGATGGGGCGGATAACGGCATTCAGGATCCCCAACAAGGCCGCCGCCACCAGCAAAGACCAGGAACCGGAAACCGCTATTCCCCTGACCAGATAGGTGGTGATATAAAGGGCCAGGGCGTTGATCAGCCATTTTATTAAGATGGTTTTCATACTTTATTAATTAGCATATTTGCTCAGGGGAGTAAATTTTATTTTTATTGACTCGGGCCCTTGAAATTTGATAATAAATTGAAGGAAATTGTATCCTTTGTTTATAATAAAATCAGTTTATCTGTTGGAAAGGAGAAATTCATGGCGGCGAAAATAATCAGCGGTGCAGAAGTAGCCAAACAAATTCGAGAAGAATTGAAACAGGAGGTGGAACAACTTAAGGCACAGAAAGGGGTTGTTCCCGGTTTAGTGACCATCCTGGTAGGGGAAAACCCGGCCTCGGTCAGCTATGTAACGGCCAAACAAAAGACCTCAAAAGAATTAGGTTTTTTTTCCATTCAGGACAATCAACCTGCCGATATCAGCGAAGAAGCCCTTTTGGCCTTGATCGACCAATATAATAAAGACCCAAAAATTCATGGAATCCTGGTCCAATTACCCCTCCCAAAACATGTTAATGAAACGAATGTACTCTATGCCATTGATCCTAAAAAAGACGTGGACGGGTTTCATCCGGTCAATGTCGGCAAATTGATGATCGGCGAAGCCGATTACCTCCCCTGTACCCCTGCCGGTATCCAGGAACTCCTGGTTCGCGCCGGCGTCAAGACCAAAGGGGCCGAACTGGTAGTAGTCGGTCGTTCCAATATCGTTGGAAAACCCATTGCCAACATCATGCTTCAAAAGAAAGAGGGGGCCAATTCCACGGTGACTATCGTCCATACCGGTACGCCTCCGGAAAAGGTGATCGAACACTGCCGCCGGGCCGATATCCTGGTCGTAGCAGCCGGGGTAGCCAAATATGTTAAAGCCGACTGGGTCAAAGAAGGAGCCGCGGTGATTGACGTAGGCGTTAACCGGATCGGTATGAGCGAATCGGGCAAGGCCATCCTGGCTGGAGATGTGGATTTTGAAACGGTCAAGGAAAAGGCCGGATTGATTACTCCCGTACCGGGTGGGGTAGGGCCTATGACCATTACCATGCTGATGAAGAATACGGTTAAAGCCGCCAAACTGGCGGCAGGAAAATAACGATTTAAAGAACGTTCGCTTTTCCCGAACGTAAGTATTAAGGTTCTTAAACCGCTTGGATCCATAAGATGGACTGGGACGGGGAGATAAAGAAAAAAGACCCCTGAACACTGTCCAGGGGTCTTTTTTTTGGGGGGAGCGTAGTATGGGCTTAGCCTTCAGTCATTTTTCAATATAAAAACCCAATTTTCCGAACATTGAACATTTTTACCGAATCAAGGAGGGGGCATGGAACGAAAAAAGGTTACGATTCAAGATTTACAGGCCAAGAAAAAGGAAGGCAAAAAAATAACCATGTTGACCGCCTACGATTGCGCTATGGCCTCTTTTATTGATCAGGCCGGGATAGATATGATCTTAGTCGGCGATTCGGTAGGCATGGTGGTTTTAGGCTATGATTCCACGGTTCCGGTGACCATGGAGGAGATGATCCATCACTGCAAGGCGGTGCGTAGAGGAATGCGCTTTGCCTTTCTGGTGGGGGATATGCCCTTTATGTCTTATAATATCTCCCGGGAAGAAGCCATCCGGAACGCCGGCCGGTTTATGAAAGAGTCCGGTTGCGATGCGGTTAAATTGGAAGGGGGGGGGGAGGTAGCGGAAACAATCAAGGCTATTGTAGAGGCCGGGATCCCGGTAGTGGCCCACATCGGGTTGACTCCGCAAACCGCCGGTAAATTAGGGGGCTTCCGGGTCCAGGGAAAAGACCTGGCTTCGGCTCGTAAACTGTTGGATTCGGCCCTGGCCATCGAAGAAGCCGGGGCTTTTTCAGTGGTTATGGAATGCATCCCGGACAAGTTGGCCGGTTTGATTTCACAGTCTTTAAGAATACCCACTATCGGCATCGGTGCAGGTCCGGAATGCGACGGGCAGGTCCTGGTTACCAATGACCTGTTGGGATTATTTGAGAAGTTCCTGCCTAAATTTGTCAAACAATATGTTCAGTTTTTCCCGATGATTAAAGAAGCACTGGCAACCTATAAACAGGAGGTGGAAACCGGTACATTTCCCGGCCCGGAGCATTCCTTTGTCATGGATGGCCAGGAATTAAGGGGGCTAAAGGATAAGAAGAAAGGTCAAAAAAAATAAGGAGAAAGCCAATGAAAATCGGGATCGTCGGCCCTGGGGCCATGGGTTGCCTCCTGGCCGGGAATATGGTCCGGGCCGGAAATGAGGTTTTGCTTCTGGATCATGAAAAAGAACGGGCCGAAGTCATTAATCTGCAAGGTCTAAGCGTAGAAGGTATCCGGGGAGCCTTTCAAGTCAAGGTTCCGGTTACTTTGAATCCTTTGGAACTATCGCAGGTGGAATTGATCATTAACTGCGTCAAGGCTTATGATACGCGAACCGTGGCCCGGACCCTAAAGGACATCGATCCAGGGCCTTATTTCTTAACTCTCCAGAATGGTGTGGGCAACGTAGAACACCTTGGAGAATATCTCCCAAAAGAAAAAATTCTGGCCGGCATTACTTCTCACGGGGCCACTGATCTAGGACCGGGTCAGGTGCGTCATGCCGGGCAGGGAGATACCTTTATCGGTTATGGTTTCCCGGAAATGGATAGAGGACCGGATTCCGACTCTCTATTAAAAATGATCCAGGAGATGCTTACCCAGGCCGGATTTAAGACCAAGTCGGTGCCCAAGGTTCAAAACCTTATCTGGAGCAAACTGTTGATCAATGTCGGTATCAACGCCCTGACCGCCCTGACCCGGTTGCCGAATGGAAAACTTCTTGATTTCCCTGGGACCCGGATAATCCTGGAAGAGGCCGTTCAGGAGGGACTCTTGGTCGGAAAGCAGAAGGGAATAGAATTCATCTATGCCGATCCCCTGGAACAAGTTAAAAAGGTTTGCCGGTTGACCGGTTCCAATGTTTCCTCCATGCTCCAGGATGTCTTAAAGCAAAAGAGGACCGAAATCGATTTTATTAACGGTGTGATTATGAAGGAGGGGGCGATTTACCATATCCCGGTTCCGATTAACCGGGTACTGACCTGTTTGATTAAGACCATTGAGGAATCCTATGGACAGAGCGTCTGGGACGGTTCTTTTATTTCCCAAACCACCGGAAGTCTTTAGTACGAAAATAACGTTCAGGGATCGGGGGTCAGGGATCGGGGGTCGGCGAAAGACATTTTCATTCTTCGTAGTGCCCGACCCGGGCATGAGCGCTTAATAGGAAAATACGGTTCAGGGTTCAAGGTTCAAGGTTCGGAAAAACCTATTTTCATCTTTTGTGGTGCTGGCTTGAGGCCTGCATGAGTGCTTAGTTCGAAAATAGTATTCAGGGGTCGGGGGTCAGTTAAAGAATAGAGTTGCAAGATGCAAGTTTCAAGTTGCAAGGGGAAAACCTTGTACCTTGCCTTTCGCCTATTGCCCATAGCCCATCGCCTTAAAACATTTACATGATTCGTGGCACCCCCCTCATACCTCCTGGCCCATTGCCTATAGCCTATTGCCTGTCGCCTCCTACATTTAAATTTCCATGTTCCATGCCATCCCACAAGGGGCATGAGTTTAATACCCCCATTAAAAACATTCCCGAAAATAAAAATTGTGCAACATGACTTGCTTTTTGTGCATTCTGAAGGTTTGATTTTAACGCCTGTTCAATGTATCTTGCTTAAATAATTGAATATTTATATTTGAGGGTCCCTGGCATAAGATTTGCTAAATTAAATCTATTTAAAGATTTACAAATTCCCCTTTTTCACCTGGGATGGAGAAGGGCGCATTTAATAATTAAGAAGAGGGAAATTCTATGGCCAGTCTGGAAAAATTGATTAAGGAGTATTACTCGACAAACAGGGATAAACTGATCGATTGTCCTTTACAACCCGGGAATTTAAAAATAACGAAAAGGGCCTGCCTTAAACGGATAAAATCAGCCCAAAAGAAAAGATTTGAAAACCCCAGACCCGAAGACCTTTTTAATTATTTCGTTTATCAAGGGTTATTGCGCTGCCAACAATGTCCGATTATTAATAATGGGATGCCTGTTAAAAGGAGCCATGGATAGATAACCATGGATCATCCGATCATGATTCTGCATATAGATAAAGACTACCAGGCCTTTTATTGGATTCTCCGGGATCCAGGCAAGATTATCTCTCAGATTACCATTCCCCAGGCTATGCAGCTTTTAAAGACCTTTGAATTTGATCTGATTGTCTCAGAACCTCAGAACCTGGCCATTCTCAAATCAGCCGTTGCAGACAAGGCCAATCCGGAGGATGGTGATTTTAATGCCGACTCCCAAATCCTGCAACCGCCGCGCCGGCCAGCAACTTCTTAGACCCTGCGTCGGGAGGGCTGAAGAAATTGGGATCTCACGGGCTTTTTACGAATCCATCAAGAATAGTTATCTGCGGGTATCGGCGAAAATCTGCGTCCTAATTTAAATTACGAATGGAAGCCATGAAAAATACCGGTCTGAGGATTATAACAGGATCAGTCATTTTATTTTGTACCTATCTGACCAGTCTCTACAGCTTCCTCCTGTTTCATACCCTGGTGGAAATATTCAGCATCTTAATCGGTTTCGGGATTTTTCTGATCACCTGGAATACCCGCCGATTATTGGACAATAATTATCTGATGTTTTTAGGTTTGGCCTATCTCTTTATTGGGGGACTGGATCTTTTTCATACCCTGGCTTATAAAGGCATGAATATTTTCACGGGATACGGTCCAAATTTGGCGACAGCCCTTTGGATTGCCGCCAGATATTTACAAGGTTTTTCCTTCCTGATCGCTCCTTATTTCCTGGGCAAAAAACTCAAGCCTTTATTCGTTTTGAGTAGTTACGGTACCGTTACCGGATTGTTCCTGATATCTATTTTTTACTGGGGTATCTTTCCGGTCTGTTATGTTGACGGGATTGGATTAACCCCTTTTAAAATAATCAGCGAATATATTATCTCAACGATCTTATTGCTTTCCATAATTTTGTTACTGCAAAAAAAGGCCGATTTCGATCTTCTGATAATACACTATTTAATTGCTTCTTTGTTGCTGAGTGTCGGAGCAGAGTTGATGTTCACTTTTTACATCGGCGTTTATGACTTTTCTAATATAATGGGGCATCTGTTAAAATTGCTTTCCTCTTATTTTTTATATAAGGCCATCATCGAAACCGGCCTGACCAAACCTTACAGCCTTCTTTTCAGAAGCTTAAAACAAAGGGAAGGGGACCTTGAATTTAAAAAAAATGAGGCCGAGGAAGCGATGGTCCAAGCGAAATCGGCTAACCGGGCCAAGTCGGATTTTTTGGCCAATATGTCTCATGAACTATGGACCCCTTTAAATTCCATTATCGGTTTCACTGAAGTCCTGCTGGACCAGTTGTTTGGAAAACAAAACGAAAAACAAATTACTTACTTGAAAAATATCTATAGCAGCGGCCGGCACCTCCTGAAACTGATCAACGATATCCTGGACCTGTCGAAGGTAGAGGCGGGGAAGATGGAGCTTGAATCCAGCCGATTTCCTTTGAAACAGGTGTTAGAAGCTTCGCTAACCATGCTCAAGGAAAAGGCCATAACGCACAATATAAAAATAAATCTGGAAATAACCCCTGATGCGGACCAGGTGATCGAGGCCGATGAACGTAGACTCAAACAGATTCTCTTTAATCTCCTGAGCAATGCCGTGAAATTTACGCCGGATGGAGGCTCAGTTCGTCTGACGGCGAAACGAATTCGGAGTGGGGAGTCCGGGGTTTGGAGTAAAGGAGTCTACGGACTCCATACTAAAAACATCGAACCGGATATTGATTTCATCGAAATCAGCATCGAAGACAACGGTATCGGCATCAAAAAAGAAGATCTCTCCAGGCTCTTTAAGGAATTTACGCAACTGGAATCGGTTTATAGTAAAAATCACGAAGGCACAGGATTGGGTCTGGCCCTGACCAAACGTTTGGTGGAACTCCATGGGGGGAGAATCCGGGTCGCAAGTGAAGGAGAAGGGAAGGGGTGCAGGTTTTGGTTTGAAATACCCCTTGAACGAAAAATCGGAGACGAAAGGTAATGCCACAGGCGGCTGTTCATCGCGGCCTAAGGGAAAAGAGGGAAAAAATGAGCGCCAAGATATTAGTGATTGAAGACAATCCTTCAAACCGTCTTCTGGTCAAGGATATTCTCGAATTCAGGGGCTATCTGGTGATCGAAGCCGAGAATGGAAAGGAAGGGATTATGGCTGCCGGGGAACATCTCCCGGACTTGATCTTTATGGACTTGCAGATGCCGGTGATGAATGGATTTGAGGCCTGCCGAAGAATCAAGGATGATCCCCGGACCCGGCATCTGAAAATTGTTGCCCTGACCTCTTTTGCCATGAAAGGAGAGCAGGAGAAGGTTATGGCCTCGGGGTTTGATGGCTACATTCCCAAACCGATTGATACCCGGGAGTTGCCGTTGAAAGTCGAAAAGTTTTTGGAAAAGGGAGTGTAGCATTCTTCAATCACATAAGAGGACCCATAAAAAGGAAGCCTATATGGATAGGGATTTGAAGAAGTCGTTAGAAAAACTGGAAGATGGACTTTTTAAAAGCCCGGCGGTCATCTATTGCTGTAAGGCCGGAGAAGATCGGGTGGTCACTTTTGTCAGTAAAAATGTTCAGGAACAATTAGGCTATGACCATCAACAGTTCCTCAAAAATTCCAGGTTTTGGGTTGAGCACCTTCATCCGGAAGATATCCCTCTGGTTCTAAGCGAACTCTCTTGTCTCTCCGAAAGGGGTAGCCTTATTCTCGAATACCGATTTCTTCACCGGAACGGATCTTATCGCTGGTTGCGGGATGATCTGCGCCTGATTCCTGACTCCCGGGGGACTTCGTTAGGGTATGTCGGCACCTGGGTGGATGTGACCGATTACAAGGAAATGAAACAGGAATTGGCGGAGCGAACGAGGCTGGCCGGTTTTATCGCCGAAATAGGATTTGTTCTGACCCGGACCGAATCCTTAAAAGAAGTGTTGACCTATTTCCCTGAGGCCATGGTGCGACATTTGGAAGGGGTTTTTGCCAGGGTCTGGACCTTTAACCAGGCGGAGCAGGTGTTGGAACTCCAGGCCAGCGCCGGGCTTTACACCCGGCTCCATGGGAGCTATAGTCGAATACCACTCGGAGAATTTATGGTCGGTCGTATCGCTCAGAAAGGAGGCCCTTATCTGAGCAATGATTTACAAAACGATCCTTGGATCCAGGATAAAGACTGGGCCAGGGAAACGGGGATAACCTCTTGCGCCGGATATCCCTTGATTATGGAGGATGATCTGATCGGGGTGATCATTTTATTCGCACGGCATCCCCTTTCGGAGCATACCCTGAATGCCCTGGATACCGCCCGCGATATGCTTTCCATCAGCCTGGATCGTTATCACAAAATGGAGGAGGTCAAACGATCGGAGGAGCATTTTAAACAGCTTTTTGAATCTGCCCCTGATCCCTACTACCTCATTGATTCCCAGGGGATTTTGGTGAACACCAATAAGGCTGCCGAGGATCTGACCGGTTATAAACGAGAGGAAGTAATTGGGGCGAATATCCTTCAGACACCACTGATACCTCCCGGAGAGTTGGTAAACGCCGCCTCCCGTTTAGCTAAGAGGCAGAAGGGTGAAAGTGTGGCTGCGGAAGAACTTACCCTTTGCCGGAAAGATGGCCGGATCGTAACCGTGGAACTTCGATCCGTTCCCATAGAAAGCAACCAGCAAACACTCTTTTTGGGCCTTGCCCATGATGTTACCGAACGGAAACAGAATCAGGAGACCCTGCATAAACTCAATGAAGAACTCCATAGACAATTAATGGAGAAAGAAGAAGCCAAACTCCAGGCCGAAACCGCCAACAAGGCCAAAGACGACTTTTTGTCCAACATGAGTCATGAACTGACCACGCCCCTGAATGCTGTTATCGGTTTTTCCGAGGTCCTGGTCGATGAATATTTCGGCAAACTCAATGAAAAACAAAAAGTGTATTTACAAAATATTTTGAAGGGAGGGCATCATCTCTATGAACTGCTCAAAAATGTCCTGGACATCTCCCGTTTCGAAGCCGGAGAGACCGATTTCTCTCAAACCGATTTTCGATTAAAGGATCTTTTGTATTCATCCTGGCTACTATTTAAAGAGAAGGCTACCAAGGCAGGGATTTCCATGAATTTGGAAATAGCCCCCGAAGCGGACCTGATCATCGAAACCGATCAAATGAAACTGAAACAAATCCTGATGAATCTCTTAAGTAATGCCCTGAAGTTTAATCGGGAAGGGGGTTCTGTTCGCTTGACGGCCAAATGCGTTCGGGGTTCGGAATTCGGAGTTCGAAGTGAAGAACTCTCCGAATCCGCTGATTTTGATACAATCATAATCAGCATTGAAGACACGGGTATCGGGATTAAAGAAGAGGATTTACCGAAACTCTTCAAGGATTTTGTGCAACTCGAATCCCCAGAAACAAAAAAACACAGGGGCGCCGGACTGGGACTGGCTTTGACCAGAAGATTGGTGGAATTGCTTGGCTGTCAAATTCGGGTGGAAAGTGTCCTTGAGAAGGGTTCTAAATTCAGTTTATTCATTCCGATTCATTAAGAAAGGATCTAAGATGGACCCCAAAAACCAAAAAATACTCTGTGTAGATGATGACCTGACCAATCTGACCTTACTCGAGGCCATGCTGAAGCCAAAGGGGTATCAGGTCATTACTGTGGACAGCGGGCAGGATGCCTTGGAGAAATTAAAAAGCGAAGCCTTTGACCTGGTGCTATTGGATGTCATGATGCCGGAGATCAACGGTTACGAGGTCTGTCGAAGGATCAAAGAAGACCCTTTGATTAAGGACATCCCGGTTGTTATGGTGACCGCCTTAGCCGATAGAGGCTCCAAAATTAAAGGTCTGGAGGCGGGAGCCAATGAATTTCTTTCCAAGCCCCTCGATGGGGTGGAACTCCAGGTAAGGACCCGGAACTTGTTAAGAATAAAGGAGGTGGAAGATTTTCTCAAAAATCACAATCAACATCTGGCCTATCAGGTGGCTGAAAAGACCAAAGAACTCCGCGATGCCTTCATCGATACCATTTTGCGGCTGACCCTGGCTGCCGAATATAAAGATGAAGACACTGCCCTCCACATTACCCGGACCAGCTACTATACCCAATATTTAGCCCGGAAACTGGGGTTTTCCGAGGAGGAGGTTCAAACCATGTTTTATGCCTGTCCCATGCATGATGTAGGAAAAATAGGCATCGCCGACGGCATCCTTTTGAAACCGGACCGTCTTACCTGTAAGGAATTTGAGGTCATGAAGACCCACACGACCATCGGGGCTTCTATATTGAAAGGATCTCCTTCACCCATTCTGGTTTCTGCCGAGCGGTTCGCCCGTTATCATCATGAATGCTGGGATGGGAGCGGGTATCCTCAGGGGCTTAAAGGGGAAGAGATCCCCATGGAAGGCAGGATCTTTAATCTCATCGATCAATATGACGCCCTGCGCAGCCGGAGGCCCTATAAATCGGCCTTCAGACATGAAAAGGCTTTCGAGGTCCTGACCGAAGGGGATGACCGGACCATGCCCACCCACTTTGATCCCAGGGTCTTTGAAGCTTTCAGGGATAATCATCAGGTTTTTGCAACCATATACGAACAGCATTCGAATGAGAAATGAACTTGGTAAGGGCCTCACCTGCAAATCCACCGACGGCCTGGATCAAACCCAGGCCGTCGGTGGATTTAAAAACGATGCTGGATACTTGATTAAAAAGTAAGAGAGCTTTGCGCTTGTTTTAAATAAGGCAGCAGTCCTCCGGACAAGAGGATATCGATCTTGTCTGCCGGCACCATGGCCCGGAAGAGTATTTTTTTCTTCTTGGTTTGATTGATGACTTCAATAGATAGCCCTTTCCGGATGGCCTTTTTTACCCTTTGAAATTCAAGCCGGTCATCCTGGTCCAGGGTATCATAGTCCCCGGGTTCCACAAAAACCAGGGGGATGATCCCGTAATTGATCAAATTACTTAAATGGATTCGGGCAAAGGATTTGGCCAGCACGGCCTGAATACCCAGGTACATGGGGGCCAAGGCCGCATGTTCCCTGGATGAACCCTGGCCGTAGTTTTCTCCCCCTACAATCACCCCACCCCTGGCCTTCAAGGCCCTTTCTGAAAAAGCCGGATCCAGGCGGTGGAAGGTATATCGGGAAATGGCCGGGATATTGGACCGAAAGGGTAAGACTTCCGATCCTCCAGGAAGGATATCATCGGTTGTAATGTGGTCTCCCGCTTTGATCAAGACCTGCGCCTT
>JACRBX010000187.1 GCA_016219225.1 Deltaproteobacteria bacterium | reverse complement strand
GACTACCGCCGCCACCGGTTTGGGATTGATCAAATCATGGGGCATCAAGGTTTCAATTTCCTGCAAGGTCATCCGTTCCTTGATGGTACGCTCCATCCGCACCAGGCCGATCCGGTATTGGTTTTCCAGGAGTTCCCCTACGGCTCGGACCCGCCGGTTTCCAAGATGATCGATATCATCCACCGGCCCGTTGGTATCCTTCAGCTCGATTAATTTCTTGACCGCCAACAAGATATCTTCTTTGCGTAAGGTCCGCTCGTCTAAAGGAATTTCCTGTCCCAATCTCCGATTCAGCTTAAGCCGGCCCACGGTGGAAAGGTCGTAATTTTCCGGATTGAAAAACAGATTCTGAAAGAAGTTATTGGCCACTTCCAGGGTCGGGGGATTACTGGGGCGCAATTTTTTGTAGATTTCCAGTATAGCTTCTTCCGAATTGGAAATCTTATCGATTACCAGGGTATCCCGGAGGGACGAACTGACATTGACGCCGTCGATGAACAGCAGATCGAAATAGCCGATCTTTTTCTGGACAATCAGGTTCAACTTCTCCCGGGTCAGGGCCTCATTACTGGCCACTAATACTTCACCGGTCCCTGGATCAACCACATCCTGGGCCAGGTAAAACCCTTCGATATCTTCATTTTTGGCCGGGAGCGAGGAAATCTCGGCCTCCTGAAGCATCCTGATAATTTTTTTATTGATTTTTTTATTTTTCTTGGCAATGACCTCCCCGGTCAAGGGGTGGATGATATCCCGGGGGGCCTTTTTGCCTAAAAGAAAATCGGGATTGACTTCCCGTCTCATTTTCCCGTCATCTAAGGTGATCCGTTCCCGTTCATAAAAGAAATTCAATAAATCCTGGTTGTTATATCCAAGGGCCTTTAACAGGATGGTAACGGGGAATTTGCGACGGCGGTCAATCCGCACATACAACATGTTCTTGGGATCAAACTCGAGATCGATCCAGGATCCCCGTAGGGGAATAATCCGGGCCGAGTACAATAAGCGCCCGCTGCTATGGGTCTTCCCCTTATCATGATCGAAGAAAATACCCGGGGAACGGTGAAGCTGGCTGACCACCACCCGTTCCGTCCCATTAATGATAAAAGTACCTTTATCGGTCATCAAGGGGATGGTTCCGAAATAGATGTCTTGTTCCTTAATATCCCGGATGGTCTGACTGCCGGTGTCTTTATCGAGATCGTAGACGATCAGCCGGACGGTGATTTTCATCGGAACTTCGTACGTCATCCCCCTTTGGAGACATTCCCCTACATCATATTTGACCTCTCCAAAAGAATAACGGACAAATTCCAGGGACGACATACCACTGAAGTCCCGGATCGGAAAGACGCTTTTAAATACCCCCTGGAGACCAGTGATCTCCCGTTGTTCCGGATCGGTATCTTTTTGCAGAAGCCGTTCATAGGACTGCTTTTGCATATCGATCAAATTGGGGATATCGATAATTTTTTCAATGCGTCCGAAATTTTTTCGGAATCGGACGTTATGAATGGACCGTTCTGTCATTCTTACTCCTTCCTGAGTTTAAGGAAGTTTAAATTCTTACTCAGCGATTCAGAGTTTCGGGTTTCGGGTTGCGCGTTTAGAAATCAAAACATTATCACCCGTAACTCGTAACG
Organism: Deltaproteobacteria bacterium; assembly: GCA_016219225.1. Lineage (NCBI taxonomy): Bacteria > Pseudomonadati > Myxococcota > Myxococcia > Deltaproteobacteria bacterium. Next base: position 3,892 of record JACRBX010000187.1, on the reverse strand, counting down.
CCCGAGTATCCTGCCGAAGGTTAATCCTCACCCCCCTTCTATATTTTCAAATTTTGCAGAAAATATAGGGAAAGGTGAGGATTGAATTTATCCTGCCAAGAAACCGGTTATTTAATTTCTACCGTCGCGCCGGCCTCTTCCAATTGTTTTTTTACTTTTTCAGCCTCTTCCTTGGAAACCCCTTCTTTAATCGGATTGGGTAAATTTTCTACCGCATCCTTGGCCTCTTTCAGTCCCAGGCTGGTAATGGCACGAACCTCTTTGATCACTTGGATTTTCTTTTCTCCGACCCCGGTGATGATCACCGAAAATTCCGTCTGCTCCTCTTTAACCGGGGCTTCGGCCGCCGGGGCCATTCCCATGGCCATAACCGGAGCAGAGGCCTTAACGCCGAACTTATCTTCCAGCTCTTTAACCAACTCAGACAGTTCTAAGACCGTCATATTCGCAATAAACGCAATCACATCTTCTTTGGTAATATTCTCAGCCATCGTAATAGATCCTCCTTATTTCTTCTTGTTCCTTAGGCCTTGGCTTTTTGTTCTTCAATGGCCTTTAAGGTTCCCATAAATTTCTGAATGACTCCGGCCAGGGTAGATACGAAACCCGTCGGTACGGCAATAAGCGATGAAAGCACCTGCCCCAACAAGACTTCACGGGAAGGCATTTTAGACAACTGTTGGATTGCTTCCCCGGAGAGCGGTTTTCCTTCCAGTACGCCTCCCTTGAAGACAAAGGCCTCCCGGTTCTTGGCAAAATCCGCTAATATCTTTGCCGAGGCCACCGGATCTTGATAACTTACGGTTATCCCGCAAGGCCCGACAAAAAGATCTTTCAAGGCTGAAATAGGGGTTTCCTGGGAAGCCCTAAAAAACAGGGTATTTTTAACAACCTGGTATTCATCGCCGCCCTGATGCAGGTCCCGACGTAAGCGGTTTAACGATTCGACATTTAACCCGCGAAAATCCGTTATAAAAACGGCCTTGGCTTGTGTTAAACGTTGATGGAGGTCGGCCACGATCTTTTCCTTCTCCGCCCGTTTCAATGATTGGTTCCTCCTTTCTTAGGTTTTTGATAAGGTTTTAAAGTCCGTGGCACCGATGGTTGAGCCCAAATTCCCATGATACGAGTCTCGGTAGGCAGAAAGGGTTCAATTATGCCTTAAAAAGGCACCTACGGTCTTCGACCCTAAAACCGTTACTGGTTACTCGTTACTGGTTAGTGGTTCTAACAAGGAACCAGCAACCAGCAACAAATTTTTTTACTTGGCTATTTCTTTGACAAAGGCCGGATCGATCTTGATCCCCGGACCCATGGTCGTTGAAATAGTAACACTCTTTAAATAGGTCCCTTTGCTGCTCGAAGGCTTAAGCCGCAACAGGATATCGAACAGGGACAGGATATTGGGCATCAGTTTTTCAGCCCCGAAAGAAACGCGCCCCACCGGAGCATGAACGATCCCATTTTTTTCCACCCGAAACTCAATTTTACCGGCTTTAATTTCACGGACCGCCTTGGCCACGTCAAAAGTTACGGTGCCGGTTTTGGCATTGGGCATCAAGCCCCTGGGGCCTAAAATCTTCCCGATTTTTCCAACCGTACCCATCAAATCCGGTGTGGCCACGGCTTTGTCGAAATCCGTCCAGCCACCCTTTATTTTTTCAATAATCTCTTCGGACCCCACGATGTCGGCCCCGGCCTCCAAGGCCTCCCGCTCTTTTTCTCCCTTGGCAAAGACCAGGACCCGGGTGGTTTTTCCCGTTCCGTTAGGCAGGACAACGGCCCCCCGGACCATTTGATCGGCATGACGGGGGTCGACCCCCAAACGAACCGCCAGGTCCACGGTTTCATCAAACCGGGTAAATGAAGAAGATAAGGCCAACTGAACCGCCTCCTCCAAAGGATAGCGTTTAGTTCGATCCACCTGGTCCACGGCTTTTTTATATTTTTTTCCTCGATCTGGCATAATGTTCTAACCCACCTCTCTAACGATCTTAGCCAACCTCAATCCCCATACTCAGTGCAGTGCCCTCAATAATCTTCTTGGCTGCTTCCAGGGTGTTGGCGTTTAAATCCGGCATTTTGAGTTTTGCTATTTCCTCAATCTGTTTTGAACTGACCTTGCCGACCTTGTCCCGATTGGGGATTTTGGAGCCTTTGGCAATCTGTGCGGCCTTTTTTAATAAAATCGAGGCCGGGGGAGTCTTGGTAATAAAGGTAAAAGACCGGTCGGAAAAAACAGTGATAACCACCGGGATAATCATCCCCTCCTGCCCTTGGGTCCGGGCGTTAAAGGCCTTACAAAACTCCATGATATTGACCCCGTGTTGACCAAGGGCCGGCCCGATCGGCGGTGAGGGATTGGCCTGGCCCGCGGACACCTGTAGTTTAATATAGGCGACAATTTTTTTGGCCATTATGAATATTCTCCTTACTGAATCTTAACTTAAAAACTTTAAAATTTAGCCACTTGAACAAAATCGAGTTCAACCGGGGTGGCGCGGCCGAAAATACTGATCAGGACCTTGATCTTCCCCTTATCCGGCTTGACTTCTTCCACCACGCCGTTAAAGTTGGAAAAGGGTCCATCTATCACCCGGACTTCATCCCCTTCTTCAAAATAAAACTTGGGCTTAGGTTTGATGGCCCCTTCAGCCATCTGTTCGATGACCTTCATGGCTTCTTCGTCCGGGATAGGAACCGGTTTGTTTTTCTCCCCGATAAATCCGGTAACCTTGGGGGTATCTTTGACCAAATGCCAGGTCTCATCATTAAGTTCCATGCGGACCAGAATATACCCCGGGTAAAATTTTCGTGAAGAGGTCTTACGCTCCCCTTTGACCAATTCCACCACCTTTTCAGTGGGGACCAAAATCTCCGAGAAAAGATCTCCTTTTCCCAAAGACTTGACGTGTTCCTCCAAAGCCGACTTAACCTTATGTTCAAAACCGGAGTAGGTATGAACAATATACCATTTGTGTGCCACGGGTCACCCTTTTCGCACTAAGCTCTTTTTAAAATAACCGCCACCGCTTTGGCCAGTCCCACATCCAGAAGTCCCAGAAAAAAGGCGACAATAACGGATAGGATAATCACCATACCGGTCGCAGCGATCGTTTCTTTCCGGGAGGGCCAGGTTACCTTTTTGAGTTCAATGCGAACCTCCCGGAAAAAGTCTTTGACCTGTCCGATCCATTGATTCTTCCCCACCCATTTGGCGGCCAGGCTTTCGGCCGGTTCCTCTTTAAGGTTCGATTTTTTCAGGGTTCCTTTAGGTTTGGCTTTGGGGGCAACCGAAAGATCCTCCCCTTTTTCCGATCCCTTGGCTTTTTCCTCAAGCCCCGTTTCGGATTCCCCCACCTCATTTTTCTTCTTGGTCTTGATCTTTTTCATACGCTCCAAGGGCCTTTTTGCAATTTGATTCCCGATAGCATTTGGCAGGCCAGGAGGGATTCGAACCCCCAACACCCGGATTTGGAGTCCGGTGCTCTAACCATTAGAGCTACTGGCCTGTGCCAGGTGGCAAACACCCGAATGAACCTATTTCGTTTCTTTGTGTACCGTATGACTCTGGCAAGAGGGACAGTACTTCTTAAACTCCAACTTATCCGGGGTTTTCTTTTTATTCTTGGTAGTGGTATAGTTTTTTCTTTTACACCCGGTACAAGACAAGATTACAATATCGCGCATAATCGATCCTAACTTTACAGTATCCAGGAGCCGGGAGTCTGAATCCGGAAGGCTTCTTCTCCCCCGGTTTTTTCATTCTGAATTCCGGCTTCTGAATTCTGAATTCTTTCTTTATTCGATAATCTCGGAGATAACACCGGCGCCGACCGTTCGGCCCCCTTCCCGGATGGCAAATCGAAGTTCCTTCTCCATGGCGATCGGG
>JACRBX010000186.1 GCA_016219225.1 Deltaproteobacteria bacterium | reverse complement strand
TGGATGCCTTACCGGTCAAGGAACTGACCGGCCTGCCGTATGCCTCCAAGGTAGAAGCGACATATAAAGGGGCCAAGGTCCCCGTGATGCACGCCTGCGGCCATGACAATCATACGGCGATTCTGATGGGCGCAGCCGAAGTCCTGGCCGGTTTGAAGGATAAACTCCCCGGTACCGTCAAATTCATATTCCAACCGGCTGAAGAGGAGCCGCCCGGCGGTGCGGGGGAAATGATTAAAGCCGGTGTCCTGGAAAATCCCGCACCCCAAGCGATTTTCGGACTTCATGTCGCCCCCTACCCTGCCGGAATGTTGGCCGCGCGGAGCGAAGGAACCATGGCCAGTGCGGATTCTTTTAAAATCACAGTGAAAGGCACTCCAACCCATGGAGGAAACCCATGGACCGGAGTGGATCCTATCGTAATCTCCGCTCAGATCATTCAAGCTTTGCAAACCGTGGTGAGCCGGCAGTCTGATCTGACCAAGACCGCCGTAGTGGTATCGATCGGGGCGATTCATGGAGGCGACGCGCATAATTCCATTCCCCAGATGGTTGAGATGGAAGGAACCATACGGACTTTTGACCCCACAATGCGGAAACAAGTCCATGAGCGTATCAAAAAGATGGTACCGGCTATTGCCCAGGCCTCCGGTGCTACCGCTGAAGTGTCAATCCCGGACTACGGCCTCCCGGTTACTTTTAATGATCCAAAGCTCTTCGCTAAAATGGAGCCGACCCTAAAGCGTGTTTCCAAGAATTTCTATATGGAAGCCGTGAAGACAACCTCTGGCGAGGATTTTGCCTGGTATCAGACAAAGGTACCCGGACTGTTTTTCTTTCTTGGCAGTCTGACAAAGGGTGCCAAGCCCTATTTCAATCATTCCCCCTACTACACCATGGATGAGGCAGCATTAATTGTCGGCGTTCGGGCTATGGCGAATCTGGCGGTGGATTTCCTGGAACAGACAAAATAGACGAGAATTTCAGTAACGAATAGAGTGCCGTCCGGCGAGCGGGGCGGCACTCCTGGTCATATTAATCTAATGAAATCCCGGAAACATTCCGAATTATCTACCGATCTAAAGACAACCGACGAGAAAAAGCTTTTGACGCCTTAGACTATCCTTGCCCTGTTTAATAGGGGCCGTCTATTTTCTTCTTCCGATTCTTACTTTTTTCTGGTATCGCAGTCACCCCAAACCAGGCTTATCCCATTTAACAGGGTGAACGGCCATGACCTCCCATATCCCGGATCGGGTAAGAGTTCCTGTGTCATCTATTGCCCAGGCGGGGGTCCAGGCATGGAAAGGGGAACCCCTTGAAAGACCACCGCGGCCATGACACCAAACATCGGATGGGGACCCAGTTGGGTTTTCACATCCAGGACTGCGGGCTTCCCGCATTCAAAGGCCCTTTTCAGCGCCGGCTTTAGGTCACTTGCGTTTTCCACCCGCTCTCCATAGCAACCAAAACCCATCGCGATCTTCGCATAGTCTGCTGAAGAGAAGTCCTGATCGATTCCCTCAAGAGCCTTGTTCCCGTACAGAGCCAGTTGGCCCGCCTTGCACATTCCCCAACCGCCGTCATTGTTGATCACATGAACCACCGCCAGGTTGTGTCGTGCGGCCGTATCCAGTTCCTGCAGAGTAAGCCCAAAAGCCCCGTCTCCGCAGAAATTCACGACAGGACGCCCGGGAAAAGCCAGCTTGAATGCATTGGAAAAGGGCTGGCCGCAACCCAGGTGGCCTCCCCCCGCAAAGAAGAATCTTTGACGCGGCCGAAGGGCGTTGAGGTAGGTGAATCCCCAGTGGAAAACCATGCCTCCATCAATGGTCACCAGGGCGTCTTTATCCGCCAGGTATTCCCCCACATCCTTGGCGAGCCTGCCCATGCTGATCGGGCCGCTTTCTCCTCCGAGCAGGGGTTCGAGACTCATCATGTATTGCCGGTAAGTCTCGACAAGCCCTTTCACCCATTTTTCACTTGCCTTCCCTTTCCCGCCATATTCCTTTATGGCCAGAAGCAAGTCAGCCAGGATAGTCTTCGCATCCCCTGCAATGCCGATGTCTATAGGCACCTTTTTCCCCAACTGAGTCGGGTCTATGTCGATCTGGACTATCTTCTGCTTGGATTGGGCCGACATCACGGGTGGCTTGCCCAGGCCGAGCCATGACGAAAAGTGACACCCCACCGCCACGATCAAATCCGCTTCCTGCAGCGCCTGCATTACGGCATTGCCGCCCAACCATCCGCCATCGCCGAAAAATATGGGGTGACGGGCGGAAATGGCCCCAGAGCCCATAGGGGTACTCGTTGCGGCTGCTCCAAGAAGATCCGCCAGGGCCTGAAACTCCTCACAGGCTTCTGATGCGATCACCCCCCCGCCGGCCACGAGCAGGGGCCTTTCAGCCTCCAGGAGCAACCGGGCCGCTCTTTCAATCATCTTCCAATCCCCCCGGCAACGTCCGATTGGACGATAGTTTTCAGGGACCGGCAAGTTCCCGATTTCCCCCTTTTGAAGCATGATATCCAGGGGAATGTCCAGATGCACCGGACCGGGTCTTCCGGTCAAGGCTTCCCGGAAAGCCCTCTGGACCAGTTCGGGAATTCTTGACCATTGATGGACCGCCGCGTTCCATTTGGTGATGGGCTTGTATAATGAAAGCGAATCCATGTCCTCGAGGGCTCCCACGAACGGATAACTGAGAAAGGTTTGTACATTGGCCGTGATGGCCAGAACCGGTGAACTGTCCGCGTAGGCTTCGTAGAGCCCGCCGGCCAGGTTAGCGGCGCCGGACCCCACGGTTGAACAGCAGACTCCGATCCTGCCCGTTGCCCTTGCCCAGCCGTCTGCCATGTGGGCAGCGTTTTCTTCATGTCTTGTGGAAAAGAAATCGATTCCATCCTCCCTTCGCAGGGCCTCCATGAAGGCCACGAGGCCATGCCCGCTGATTCCGAAAACGTGTTGAATCCCCTCTTTTCTGAGGGCCTTTACCAATACTTCCGCCCCTGTGAACTCAGCCATTTTTTTCCTCCTTCCCACCGGGCACTAAAACCGTTGGCCCGTGACGCGTACTTTCTACAAGTTTTTCCTTGATTATAAGCTCATGATCTTTCAGAAGGCAATATAACGAAAGTAACATTTTTGGGGTAATTCAGAATCTTTTCGCGCCAACACAACCACCAGGGCATACGAATCCATTCGAGTCCTCAATACTTCTTGATTTCCACGTGGTTCCGGTATAAAATAATGTTATTCATTCAATATTTTTTGTGCTGGGGAAGACTATGGGGTCCCTAAGACTTTCTTCAGACCGCATTTCAGATTTGATGGAGTTTGCCCGAATCGCCAGCAGCGCTCAGGATATCGAAACGCTGCGGTCCGAAACCCTTCACCCGATACGCCGTGCCTTTCGCTCCGACAGTACCATCATCTGGCTGATCGATCAGAACAACAGAGCAATCGAACCCTTTGAAGTGAATATCCAGCATCGGTTTTTTCCGATGTACCGGGACTACTATTTCAGAAACAATCCCCTCGACCCAACCAACCTTGGATTTTTTCGGGGAACATCCCTTTCCATGGAGCGGATCGTCCCCTACAATGATTTTCAAAGGACCGAATACTACAACGATTTTATCAGGCCTCAGAAGATCCGGCGACAGATGGCCGTCTACATCCGCTTGAGGAACAAACTCACCTCGCTGATATGTACTCACAGATCCGATAACCGGATGTTCAACGACGAGGACCTCGCTGCCGGAGACATGGTTTCCTCGCATCTGTCCGCTGCTTTCGATAGAATTCAGATGATCGAAGAAGTAAAGAAGAAGGGCAGTTTCTTCCGGATGATCCTCGATAGTACGGACGCCGGAATCCTGGTGCTTGATCTTGAGAAAAGGCCGGTATTCATCAACAGAAAAGCGGCAGATATCTGTGCGGGCATAAAGAAAGAGAACCTTCCGGACAATAAACATCATCGTGTCGCTTCGATCATTCCACCCCCTGTCCTGGATGATTGTGTCGCCCTGGAGAACTATTTTGAGAATGGTCAGGAAGTCGGCCGGGGTTCACCTGCTGTGAGAGAACGAATCATCTGGGTCTCCCCTTCTGAGAAATGCCTTTTTCGCATCAGGCTGGTGAATAGGATCCTGGCGGATTCCGATGGTCCGCTTTTCCTCGTCACCATGGAGACACTCCCAGTATATCCGAAAATCGATGATCAGGCAGCCAGAATGGATTTCGGTCTCACGAAGAGAGAAGCCGAGATAGTGTCCTATATCTACAAAGGGTACAGGAATGCCGAGATTGCCGGCAGGCTTTTTATCAGCGAGGGGACGGTAAAGAATCACCTGAGAAGCATTTTTGAAAAGACCGCGGTCAAGAACAGGACCGGTCTGATTCACAAGGTATTGTCCCTTCTATGAGGACGCCTTTGATCAGGATTTCGGGGCTTCCGCAGATCACTGGCCCGCTTGAAAAAAAATTTAGGGACCTAAGGAGAAATATGCTTAAGTTTTTGGGGGGCTGCACTCCTTATCCCTGCGCCGAATAGGTAACGGCTTATTTCAACCCCCCACTGCTCCAGATCCCTCAAAAGAATCCCTTTTTCTCCTTTCCCTTTCGGTCAAGCCAACGTTTGACTTCACCCCGTATCAGGAGTTTCAAAAAGGTTTTTAGAACTCGTAACCTGTAACCCGCAACCCATAACTTGTCTTGCCGCGCTCTCCCCGGCCACCCAGCCGGTGGAAAAAGCGGCCTGGAGATTATAGCCGCCGGTCATTCCTTGAATGTCCAGGACCTCGCCGCATAGGAAAAGTCCTGAAACGATCCTGGATTCTAGGGTTTTGGGATCCACCTCGGAAAGCTGAACCCCTCCGGCCGTGACGATGGCTTCTTCGAGGGGTCGGGTCCCCTTAACGGTCATCCGAAGATCAGTCAACAGGGTCCGTAAACGAAGACGTTCTTCGGCGGTAATTTGATTTCCTTTTTTATCCCCAGGGATTCCGGTAAGGTTCAAAAAAACCGGAACCATCTTATTGGGTAATAAAAATTTCAGGATTCCCTGGATCCCTTTCAGGTGATGGGCCTTGAATTCCCTTTGCAGTCTGCCGTCCAACTGGTCCTGGGTCAGGGCGGGTTTAAGATTCATGGATAGCTCCACCTTTCCTTGATTCAAATCATCCACCACCTGTCCACTTAAGGTCAGGATGATGGGACCGGAAACCCCGAAATGGGTAAAGAGCATTTCTCCGAATTCCGAAGGCCCTTTCCGGCCGTTGACATAGACGGCAGCGGAAACATTTTTTAATGACAGTCCTTGAAGCTCTTTGACCCACGGTTCTTTAATGACCAACGGAATCAAAAAGGGACGAATTGGAGCAATTTTATGGCCCGTCTTCCGGGCCAGAAGGTAACTGTCCCCTGCAGAACCGGTCTTGGGATAAGAAGCCCCTCCGGCCGCCAGGATTACGGCCCGGGCCTTAAAAGTGTCCTGACCGGTTCTGACCCCTTCTACCCTGCCGGATTGGACCAGGATCTCCTTTACCGCCTGATCCTTAATCAGGCTGACCCCTTTATCTCTCATAAAACGCAGCAGGCAGGAAACCACATCCAGTGCCCGGTTCGATTTTGGAAAGACCCTTTGCCCTCTTTCTACGGTCAGGGGCACCCCCCGGTCTTCAAAAAATTGCATCAAATCCTGATTAAAAAAACGGGCGAAACAATTTCTCAAAAACCTGCCGTCCGGTTTATAGCTCTCCAGAAAGGTCTGCATATCCCCGAGATTAGTCAGATTGCATCGGCCTTTGCCGGTTATGCCCAGCTTCAACCCGGCCCGGTCCATCTTTTCCAGCAGCAGGACCCGGGCCCCTGACTCGGCGGCCCGGCCGGCGGCCATCATCCCCGAGGCCCCGGCACCGATAACGATGATGTCATAAATGGATTGCGGATTGTTTGGACTTATCATATTTAGATTGCGGAGTGCGGCGTAAAAGATCGGATTCCCCACTGCCTTTCTATTCGGATTCTGGGATAAACAATCAGGTTCCTAAGAATAGGCGGTTAACCCAACGCTTTTTACCTGTCTGATAAATCTCTGATCAAAGGAATATATCGTAAGGAAGGCCGGATGTCAATAAAGCCCTAAAATTTTTTAGAGAAAGGAGGTATTACAAAAAATTATGTATTTGGCATTTGTTCCCGTGCCTTCGGCCCTACTTTCTCTTTACGTCTAAACATTTACAGAATTTGTCACATAAATTGGCTGAAAAATTAAACCTTTCATGGACAGAAATGTGACGCAAGCTCTTGATATCGCGTAACGGCGGCGCGCCAAACACACGGCAGTACTCGCGGCTGAACAGGGAAGGGCTCCCGTAGCCGACCTGGAACACCGCGGTCGCCGCATACAGGAGTTCCGTGAGCATTAACCGCCGCGCTTCATTCAAACGCAACCATTTTTGGTACTGCAGTGGACTGATAGCCGTCAGCGCTCGGAAATGATGGTGGAAGGTCGATGTACTCATATGGACTTGCTTTGCGAGTCATCGATACGCAACGGCCGTGTGGAGTTACTCTTCAACCAATCGATTGCCCGCGCTATCTGGTGACTCTGACTTCCCACCGACGCCATCTGGTGCAGACGTTCACCTTGATCGCCCACCATGTCGGCGGCGTGATGGGGCGACTCGTCTTCGGTGAGGGAAATGGTAAAGATTAAGGCCGTGTTTTTTTTTCATAGCATCAAAGTTTTCGAGAGGCGGGCGCCTTTCCAACCGATTGATCCGATCGGTGGGTGGGCATTCTTTTGCATTATAATAAATCTTTCTGCGAAACCAAATCTCCTGTAAAACCCCAGCACGCTCTCGTTACCTTCTGCAATGGATACCTTTATGGTTTCACAGTTCTGTTCCCCGAAACCATGAAAGGGGTCACCTTGATTTGTGATTTATGCTTTTCCTATTGACACCCTATCTCACAATCCACTGCAATCCTGTCGCTAATAATTTTGGCACGTCGGCTGATAGCCGAACAGGCAAGACCGAAGTAAGCACCGATTATATCATTTAATACCTGTCTTGTTACCTAATTTTTTTAATAAAAATTAACTTGAAGAGCCTCGTCAAGAAATAATCACAAATCAAGGTTTGACCCCATTAACTTTCTCATTCGTTGTATCTCGGTATCTCGTTGCTCATAATTAATCATGCAGGCCGACCTTTATTCTATATCTATTTCGAAATTCACTACCAGGGTAGTTCCGAAGCCGAAGCCCCAAAACGCACCCACCATAAGTTATAGCATTGTCCTTTGCTTTGACGAAGGTAAAAAAGTGATGTGGATATTTATTCAGATGGCTCATTACAACCGATAATGCCAATATCCTGGTCTACGTTTCTGGTGGGCAATGGCTATGATTCGAAGGTTGTCAGGTTCGATAACGTAAAGAACACTGTAGGGGAAACGTCTCAAGAGTTTTTGGCGCACCTCATCGCTCACGAGGATGTATGACTCTGGATTAGCCATGACTTGGTCAACCGCTTCTTCAACCGAATCAAGGAAGGACATACCAAGGCCACTCGCCCTTTCTTCATAGTATTTAGATGCATCAACCATCTCGGTGTAGGCATCCTCATGAAAGTTTACCCCCATCACGTGATTGCTGCCCTTGCTCGTCGAAAGGCTTCTTCGGCGGGAATTTCTTTGGCTTTGCCTTCCCTAAGTTCTTTCAGCCGTTTTTCGGCTTCAACGATCCAGAGATGCAAATTTTCTTCTTCTTTGGGAGCATCCAGGCTCAATATAAGTTTTTCGGCAAGTTGGGCTCTCCCCTCAAGACCAAGGTTCAAGACTTCAGATTCTAATTCTTCCAGATTACGTGACATACGGGTACACTCCTTTTTTACCCACATCGTTGAGTTCATCTTACAGGAAGCTGGTTTTCTATGGGTAAAGTATAGAATAACAAAAAAATCTGGTCAAGGCTAAAAAAAGAGCAAATCAAGGTGTAAGGAAAGGGGTCATGAATATACCGGTTATAGAGACCGCCTGTCCGGATGGTTAGTTCCAACCATTCCGGGCAGGGGTTCCAATAGTTCCGGAGTGTTAACTCAGGTTCAAAACAGCCTTGAGAAAATGGAAGAAGGCCAGAGGCCGCAGTCCATTTTCTCAAGGACCCAGTCCCCATTCTCGCTTACCTCCTCGAGTATCCCTAACCCGGGGGTTAAGGAATTGGCACAACCCCGGATCGATTGGAACCTTAAATCGGAACACTTGGAACGAATATCCGGACTCATTGGTAAAAGTGGTCCGGAATATTCACCCTCAAGGGTTGGATTAAAAACCATAAGATTTGTTACCAAACATTTTGGCACGGCTTGTAACTAAAGATTTTCTGGTCCGCTTATGGCGGAAGGGGTCTTGAAAAATTATAGCAAAGGAGTGTTTTTTTACACACTTTGCCTTTCAAAGACCTTGATCCTGATGGGTGACCGGTGCAGTGAAGAAGACCTGACACAACAACGATTGAAATTTCAGCAAGGGTAAAGATGTTGGGGACCTCGGGTTAGTTCTATCAGCGTGTGCTCTGTAAGAAAAAAAATGCTCTTTCTTGCAGCCGGGGATGTTTTTTCTCTTGACAGAGGCCTTTTACTGGGTGACCCAATACTGCTGAATGAAATTGACCGAGAGGCAAAATAGCAAGCGGGGGGCGGACCAGAAGGCCTTATTGGGGATCATTGGATCTCATGAGGATAAAATATCCCTTCCGGTTGGGGGGAACATCCTTATCCCTGGGCCGGTAGACGGTTATGGAAAAGAGAGGGTTCCCTTGATCGGCTATATCCTCCTTAAAAAGAATCTCCCAATAGCGCCCATCCGCCTTGGGTATGCGGCCCTTGGCCAAAAGATGATTCAAAAGCCGGGCCCATTCCATCTGGGTTGATCCTTCAGAAATGATCGGGGAATTAAACATAAACCGGGGGTTTCCCGGAGAGGGTCCCGTATGGGTATCCAGCCAGTTGCCTTCCATGATCAGGTAGGGCTCCGGCTTGGGAATATAATGAATGCGGTTGGACCTGTTCTTATCGGAGACAACTGCCGGATCCCGGGGGTGCTCGCGGAGGGCAATGGCCCAGGTATCCTGCTGCCCCAGCGGATAAAGCCTCTCCGATTCCTGGTTGATTTCGAAGCCCAGCAGTAAAGCCATTTTCCGGGCCATGTCCCCCCGGAAAATGATCTTTTTTTCCACCGAATCGGGGAACCGGGCCGCCAGGGCCTCGAAGCCAATGGTCTGGCCTAATAAAGAGAGAATCAGAAGGAAAATAACGTTCCCCATGGCCGGCAGCCTTAGGACTCAAGAAGAGCGCCTTAACGGGGGGTCACGGCGCATTCCTTAATTCCCTTCTCAATGAGGACGCTGGCTGGATACTGGGTCATACCGGAATAATAGTGCGACATTTCCACGAAGGACACCTTATAGCCCTTCCCCGTTTTATCAATCCTGACCGCGGATGTATCCCCGGTATCTTTTTCGAAGATCTCGAAAGTCGTCCGGTTTCCCTTTCGCGACCATTTTATCCGGTGATCCTCGTCCAGATTGGTGGTGTCGACCGAGCAGGTCCAAAGGGCCATCGGGTTTCCTTTGGCAGTGAAACTTTCGATTTTATGAAAGACCAGGCCGACAATGAGATTCTTTTCCAAAATCAACTTGAGATCGATGAGATGTTTTCCCCCATCCTGAAATTTTATCTCCGCTTCGCAGCTTATCTCCTCCGAAAGGGCCGAGGGTACCCAGGTCAGAAAAAGGAGCCCCAGCCAGAAGACCCAGACACTCACATCTCTCAGGATAGGAAATCGGTCGTCAGCCATTTTAATCTGCTAAATCGGGGCCGGCCACGATAACTACTCCTTCACTCTTATCAGACAATAGCACTAAACTAATACGATCCCCAATGGATCAGGGCGGCGGCGTAAGTGAAGCCGATGCCGCCGGCGGCCAGGACAATAGAAGCGCCCTCTTTGACGGCCCCGCTTTTCAGGCCCAGGTCCATCGATAGAAGCACATCATTGGTGCCATGACAGCCCCATTGGTCCAGGGCCGGGGATTGATCGGTGTTCAAGCCTAATTGGTCCAGCACATTGTGGCGCTGGGTTGGAGTCAGGTGTCTCAAGGCCAGATAATCGGGCCTGCGGCCGGGAAGGACCTTTGCGGCCGTTTCGGCCAGGGCCTGGGGCCAGCGTTCATCCAGGTAATTCCTGACCACATCAGGCCGGGGCGTCTGAAAGAACATAATTTTCGAATCAAGATTATCCGCACTGAAGGGATACAGGGTTCCGCCCCCGGGCACATACACTTCATCGGCCATTTCGCAGTCCACGGTCAGTTCAATAGCCCCTAAAATGTTACGGTCATGACCCCGCCGCAGTAAGACCGCCCCGCCACCGGCTGAAAAAGGCAGCATAAAGTGGGTATCGGGATTGGCGTAGTCCACCAGATCCACATTGCGGGTCCCCCCGGCCAAAAGAACTGTGTTGATATTCTTATCGCCCAGCATCATATCCCGGGCGATGCGCAGCCCAAGAACCAGGGTCACTCCCTGATCGACCAGGTCAAAGGCCCAGGCCTTTCGGCAGCCAGTCTCCTCCTGGACCCGGATGGAGGCCGTCTGGGCGATATAGTCCTTGTATTCCTCGCCGGTCCACAAGACCAGATCCACCTCTTCGGGTTTTATCCCCCCGGCCCGCTCAAAGGCCTGTTTGGCGGCCTTGACGGCCATAGACACTGGCTGGTCATCCCCGGCGGGTCTGCACTTGCGCTCGGTCCCCAGGGCCCGCACCGCTTCAGATGACAACCCTGCCCTGCCGGCTATTTCGTCGGCGATCTCGAATCCGGTCGGGGTGTAGAGTCCGTAACTTATAATGCCGATTTGGTCGTCTGATTCAATCATTTCTCATTAACTTCCTTATTTAATTATTATCCGCTTTCCCGTGCTTTTCCTTGAGCACGAACTTGCGCACCTTTTCCGAAGCCACTGTTCTGGGCAGGGCCTCCACCACCACCAGATATTTGGGAATTTTATATTTGGCCATTTTGTCGGCCAGGAATTCCTGAAGTTCGGGTAACGTCAGGCTTTTGCCGGCTTTGAGTTCGATGCAGGCCTTGCCCACCTCACCCCACTTTTCATCGGCCACACCGATAACGGCCACGGCGGCCACCGCAGGATGGGCCTCGATGATCCGCTCGATTTCCGCCGGATAGATATTGATCCCTCCGGAGATGAGCATATCCTTTTTGCGGCCCACGATGGCCAGATGGCCGTCTGCATCTACCCTGGCCAGGTCACCGGTATAAAACCAGCCGTCCTGGATGGCCTCGGCCGTGGCCTGGGGCTTGTTCCAGTAGCCGGCGCATAACTGATCGCCACGGAAAAGGAGCTCCCCCTCCTGGCCCATGGCTGCTTCCCGGCCCTGACCGTCAATGAGTTTCATATCCACATGGGGCATGGGATGACCCACAGTCTTCAGCTTCCCATTCGCCTGGAAACAGTTCGGCCCCACTTCGGTCAGGCCGTATCCTTCCCGAAGATGGATCCCTTTTTCTTTCTTGAAGGTCTCAAAGATTTTTTCGGTCAAAGGGGCGCCGCCGGAGACCAGAAACCAGACACTGGAGAAATCCGTGGCCTTGAATTTGGGGGATTCGATCATCATCTGGTACATGGTGGGAACGGCAAAAAAGACGGTGATCCGCTCCCTCTCGATCAGGTCCAGGACCAGGTCCGCCTCGAAACGCTGGATCAGGATATTGGTCCCCAGGGCGTGAAAAAGGGGCAGGGTAAAGACATTCCAGCCGGCCGTATAAAACAGGGCCGGGTGCAGGATGGTCCGTTCCCCCCGGTTAAAGCCCCAGCCGATGATGGTATTGATCGAGTTCCAGGTGATCATGCCATAAGTCATGACCACCCCTTTGGGCAACCCGGTGGTCCCTGAGGTATAGATGATCAACTGAGGATCATGGGGGCTCAAGCCGCATTCGGGGTATGGGGTGGATGGCAATTGATCCCAAAGGGCCGGCAGGCTTCGGCCGACCCTTTCATCCGCATCCAGGCAGACAAAATGGTCCACCTTGATCCTGGACCGGAGTTCGCCGGCGGTCTGGACATGGTCCTGATCGAAGAAAAAGGCCCTGGGGGCGGCATCCTCAAAATAATAGATCAATTCATCGATGGTCAGCCGAAAATTAAGGGGCACCAATATAGCCCCTAATCGACTCGTTGCCAGAAAAAGGGTGATGTAGTCGGCCCGGTTGAAGGCCAGCGCCGCCACCCGGTCGCCTTTTTTTATTCTGAGTTCGTCCGAAAGAAAATGGGCCAGACGATTGACATCGAGGCTGAGTTCCCCGTAAGTGTAACGGCGGTTCCTTCCGATATCCACAATGGCCTCGGCCTCGGGAAAACTTTTCCCCCACCGTCCTATCCAATCTCCGTAGAGCATTGATGCCTTCTCCGTAAACTTTCCGTAAATTTTTTATTTGACAGGATTAACAGGATTGATAATTTTTAATTCTGGATTCCCGCCTGCGCGGGAATGACGTCATGAGGATCGCCCCACTTGTCCCAATGGTCTCTGGATTCCCGCTTGCGCGGGAATGACGAGTTTTTACATGGGCATCATTAATTGATGAACGTGTAAAAAGTCGCCAAAGCTCGCATTACGTCATTCCGGCGAAAGCCGGAATCCAGTTCATAATAATCCGGTAAATCCCGTCGAAAAATAAATTGGGACGCTGATTTTCGCCGATACCCGCAGGTTCAAGAAACGTATCAGTTTAGCTTTTTGAAAAAACGTCGATAGCCTCTCTGTCATTCCCGTGAAAACGGGAATCCAGGTTCTTTTCGTCTCAGCATAACACCTGGATTCCGGTTTTCACCGGAATGACGGTATGCGAAAGTCAGGATTTTTCAAGTAAAGTTTCAAGTTTTTCAAAGGGCTAAATTGTTACCAAGAAACAGGCTCAAAGCTCAAAATGGAAATCTGAACCTGCATCTTGCAACTTGAAACTTTTTTTCAAATTAAATCCTGGCAATCGGCATGATCGGCGAAAATCTGCCGATCCGAGTCAATCTGCGTCCAAAAAGGAATTTCCTATACTATTAAATTAATCATTGCCTTCACTGCCCCAGCGCATGACCAGCACATCCCAGGCATATCCGATGCCGGCCGAGATCATCAGCACCAGATCCCCGTCCTTGAGACGGCCCTCTTCAACAGCCAAATCCAGGGAAAGGATCTGATCGTTCTGGCCCTGATGGCCGAACTCTTCAAAATACCGGGTCTGTTCCGGTTTCAGCCCCAACTGGTTCATCAGATAGTCATGGGCGCTGCGCTTGACCAGCAGGGTGGCCAGGTAATCGACATCGGCCCGGCTGTAGCCGCTTTTTTCAAGGGCCTGGTCGATGCAATAAAGCCAGTTGCTTAAACTCAGCCTCTCCAGGCGATCCTTCATGCCTACCGGGTCCAGGACGTCTAAATACTGTTTCCCTTCTTCCAGCCCTTGAAGGGTCATGGGTTGGGCCGAGCCCCCCTGGGGAACATAGACATCCCAGGTAAAGGAGCCGTCGGTCATAAAGTGGCCTTCCAGGATCTCGTTGTGGGGACAATTTCTCTGGACCAGACAGGCCGCCCCGCCGGCTGCCAGAAAGTACATCCAGCGCACCCTGGGGTTGGGATAGTGGATCAGATCGGAATTGCGGTAACCGGAAACGATGAGGATATTGTTGATCCGGTCGTCGGCCCGGATCATGTCCCGGGCCAGTTTAAGAGCCACCATAGTAGTGCCGCAGCGCTGCTGGATATCAAAAGACCAGGCCTTTTTCAAACCCAGTTCCTTCTGGATCTTGGGCCCCACCGGCCAGTTGCGGTATTCCTTGACCTCTTCCCCGCTCCAGATGACCAGATCGATATCGGAAGGCGCCAACCCCGAAAGATAAAAGGCCTTCCGGGCGGCCTTCAGGCCCATGGCCACGGTCTGATCCCCAGGACCGGGCACATTTTTCTGATACCAGCCCAGTTTGGTCCGGATGACCTCGGCCGGGGTTTCGGACCGGGAGGCGATGTAATCGGCATCATGATAGGCCCGGGGGATATAGGCAGCCAGACTCAGGATACCGGCCTTAGCCTTAGGATCAGGCACCACCGGCCTCCTTTCTGACTGCCGCCTTCCGTTGTCTGATCATATCCCTGGCCGTGCCGACAAAGCCTTTGGGAAAGAAAAAGACCACCAGGATAAAAAGGATTCCGAAGTACAGTATCCAGCGCTCGGCCAGACGATGGGCTATTTCCACGTTGGGCAAAAGCTCCTTGGCAATCTTCTGGAGGTCAGGGAGCCAGGTCTCGGCAATTTTGATGAAGGAAGCCCCGAAGAGACTGCCGTAAAGCGTGCCCAGGCCGCCGATGATGACCATCAGCAGTACATTAAGCATCAGAGCGGTACCGAGTACCGATTCCGGGTTGACGTATTTCACCCACAGGGCGAAAAGGATTCCGGTCAGGGAGGCGATGGCCGATCCGAAAACAATGGCAAAGACCTGGTAGCGGAAGGTCTTGTAGCCCAGGGCCGTGGCCCGGGGTTCGTTGTCCCGTATGGCCTTGAGGACCTGACCCACCGGAGAGCGGACAAAACGGAGCATGACGATAAAAAGGATCACCGAGACGATCAGGATAAAATAATAGGCCATAAGCCGGCCGTTGACTTCCATCCCCAAAAAATTTGCTGCCGACCAGTCCACATTGAAGATGCCCGGCAGTTTAAAGGAAACCCCGTCTTCGGCCTTGGTCACGTCATACCACTGGATAGCCAGGATATAGGCAAATTCGGCCAGGGCCAGAGTCATCATGGCAAAAAAAATGGCCTTGACCCGTAGGGAAAAAAAGGCGATGACCAGGGCCATGGAAATACTCAGACCCAGGGCGACACCAACGGCCAGGAAGATGTGCGCCCAGCCGGGGTCTTTGGAATGGTAGACGGCCAGGGCCAGGGAATAGGCCCCGATGCCGAAAAACAGGGAATGGCCCAGGGAGAGCAGTCCGCTGTAACCGAGCAAAAGGTCATAGGAGGCTACAAAGACAGCGAAGATCATGATCTTGGCCACTAAATCCATGACCCTGAAAGAGGAAAAGGCCCAGGGAATGGTCAGCAAAACTGCCACCAGGATTAATTGAATGTAGAAGGTCGGCCGGGTATACCGGGTTTGCTGCTCATAAAGCCTGTCCTGTTGAACCGGACTGATGTCTGTCACCTTTGCCTCCTTGTCTAATCCCGGCCCATGAGGCCTTTGGGCCGGATGAGCAATATAATAGCCATAATCATAATATTGACCCCCAGAGCGACCTTCGGCACCAGAAAGGCCACATAATTAAAGGCCAGACCGACCATCAGGGCCCCCAGAAAACTGCCGGTCACCGACCCCATGCCGCCGATGATCACCACGATCAAGGCGAAAATAAGATTTTCATCGCCCATATTCGGATAGATATGTCCGTTGAACAGGGAGATCATCACCCCGCCCATGGCCGCCAGGGCCGCCCCGGCGGCAAAAACGCCCGAGAAGATGCGTTGGATGTTGTATCCCATGACCTGGACGATTTCTTTGTTTTCCACCCCGGCCCGAACCACAATTCCCAGTTTGGTCTTCCGGAGGACTAATTGAATGCCCACAAAGACCAGGCCGCCCACCAGGATGGCCACACCCCGGAACTTGTTCACCATAACGTCAAACAAGTCCCAGGAGTTCTGAAAGGCCGCCGGCACCCCGATGGCCTCATCGTT
>JACRBX010000185.1 GCA_016219225.1 Deltaproteobacteria bacterium | reverse complement strand
AGGGGCAGGCTGCTGCACGGGTGCCTCCTCCGGTACAGACCATGGGATCCACTTGACGGGGTATACCCCCACCCGGACCCTCCACCGGGGAGATGCCTCCGCAATGACAAATTTCCTTACAAAGCCCACAGCCAATACAGAGGGAAGGGTCGACCACGCAAACCATACGGGGGGCGTATAATTCTCCCCTTTTATCCTTTTCTACGATCTCGGCGGTTTGATTGGCGGCCCGTCGGCCCTGGCGTAAAGCCTCATGGAGATCGCAAGGATAGCCGGCGCTCCCTGCCAGATACAGGGGCTCCCGGCCGACCTGTTCCGGCCGGACTTTTTCCTGTTTGACCTCTAAAAATTTGCCCTCTTCACTTTCCAGCCCCAAGACTTTGGCCACCCGGGTGGCCTCTACCCCTACAGAGCGCCTGGGGGATAGGATCAGTTTTTCCCAGGGCAGTTCATATTCCGTGTGATCTTTGGGGTCACAATAGGTAAGGTAATTGGCCTGGACGGTCGGTCGCAAGGCCCCATCATAGGGGACCCACCGGATCTTCAATTCCCGGCTGACCCGTCGCTCATCGGCTGACAACGGAACGGCCATCTGATGGTTGTAAAGCATGGTAATATCCACATCGGAACGGTGTTCGGCCATGTAGCGGGCCATGGACCAGGCACACCGGGAAGAAAGATAGGCAAATTCAGGGGTTCCGGACTCATAATCGTTGATCCAAAAGACGATTTTTCCTGAAGGGACCCCTTTAACCCAGATCAGCTCTTCCGTTTCCGTATGGCAGATGACGGTCTTTCCGTCATGGCCGAAATTCGAGCCCTGATTGAGCATCTGTCCATCCAGACAGGCGATAATAGCCCCGGCTTCATAAGCCCTGGGGGGCCCGCCACCTACTTCGGGACTGGAAAAGGTGACCGTATATTGGCCGGTCCGGCCTTTTAAACCGCTTAATTCGCCTACCGTGATCCGCCGTACAAAGGGACTCTGAGCCACTTCCTCCATGATCTTACGTAACCGTTCATAATAATGGCGCTCTCCGGGATAGTGCTCATGGAGCATCCGGATTTCATCCTCATATTCATCCGTTTGAACGGCAATGATACAGTCGATCTCCCGGCGCAGGAGTTCCTGGGCTGCGGAATATGTGGCAAGGCCTCCTCCAAGGATCATGACCGGGCCGTTAAACGATATCTTTTCCTGCGGAGTAAGCTCTAACGTTGACAGGCCGGCAACTGCCGATCGGATCAGTTTGGCGCCTTTTTCAGCCATTGCCTCAGGCGGCAGGCTGTGAACTGCCGCTACATGGTCCCGCAAATTGACCATGTCCACCTGTCCTTCAAAAAAGCCTTCCTTCATCAATTCCTTTTCAATCTTTCCCAGCAGGATCCTGGCTTCACAACCGGCCACAACGATCCGGTTCAGACCTTTTCCCCGAACCGTTTCTCTTAAATGGGCCAGGCCGGGAGTCGTACAGGAAAAGGGTATAATTTCAGTATATTCGATTAAAGGATCTTCCTGGACCAAGCGTTCCAGGGCCTCAAGATCGACCGGAGACTCGATGCGGCGATCGCATTTACACAAAAAGACCCCGATTTTATTTTGGTTGTTCATAAAACCTCCTTTGCTCACCTTTTCAGGAATAGGGATCATAACTGGCGGCCCTCAAGGCCACCGCGGACCTTATCCAAACGGGTTTGCATGGCCCCAGTCGGACAAACCGTTACACAAGAGCCGCAAGCCACACAGGCCTCGGAAGATTTTCCGAATGGGGTGCCGATGACCTTATGGACCCCACGGCCGACCGTTGTAATGGCTGAAACCCCGACCACTTCCTGGCAGACCCGCACACATAAACCGCACAGCATGCACTGCTCCTGAGGATTCTTTATAGAAAAACGGGAAGTAGTTACGCCATATTCTGCAGCCAGGGCCTTTATTTCTTTACTGGCCGGACACTCGGCCAGGAGCATCTCCAGGACCCATCGCCGGACATTTTTCACCCGGTCGCTGTCCGTTAAAACCGTAATCCCTTCTTTAACAGGATACATGCAGGAAATGACTACCTTGGACCAGGACCCTTCCACTAATTCCACTACGCACAGGCGGCAGGCCCCGCTCGGGCCTACGGCTTCGTGATAACAAAGGGTGGGGATATGGATTCCCGCCTCTTTGGCCGCATCCAGAACGGTCCAGTCCGGCTGGGCCTCCACTTCCTGACCATTGATCTTAAATTGGATCATTATTTCAACCTCCTCCGTTACTCAGGCCCACAGACTCGATCAAGAGACCTGCACGGCTTCAAATTTACAGTTATCCAAACAAATACCGCAGCGGATACATTTTTCTGTTTCGATACGATGGGGTTTTTTCTTTTCCCCTTGAATACATTTTTGGGGACAGTTTCGGGCACAAAGCATACAGCCGGTACATTTTTCCGGATCGATCTGATAGGTAATCAGATCCTTACAGACCCCGGCCGGACAGCGTTGTTGCTCGATATGGGCAAGATATTCCTCTCTAAAATATTTTACAGTGGTCAATACCGGGTTCGGGGCACTGCCGCCCAGGGCACAGAGAGACCCATCCTGAATGGCCTGGGCCAGACTCATTAAGTCCTCCAGATCCTGTTTGCTTCCCTGTCCTTTACTGAAGGTATCCAACATTTCCCGCATCCGGGTTACTCCCAGCCGGCAGGGAAGACATTTGCCGCAAGATTCCTCTTCCAGAAACTTTAAAAAATAACAGGCCACGTCGACCACGCAATCCCTGCGGTCCATAACGATCATCCCTCCGGAACCCATCATGGACCCGGCTTTAGTCAGGGAATCGAAATCAACCGCTACATCTTTCAAGGTATAAGGAATACACCCTCCCGATGGGCCGCCGGTCTGGACCGCTTTAAAGGGCTTCCCTCCCGGAACACCCCCCCCGATTTCTTCAATGATCTTTACCAAGGGAATTCCCATGGGAACTTCCACCAGACCCACATTGTTGACCTTGCCGACCAGAGAAAAGACCTTGGTTCCGGTGCTGGTCGGGACCCCTATCCCGGCATACCAATCCGCCCCTTTCTCGATGATGACCGGCACATTAGCCCAGGATTCGACATTATTGAGGACCGTAGGTTTACCCCAAAGCCCTTCTTCGACAGAGCGGACATACTTGGGTCTAGGTTCGCCGGCCCTCCCTTCAAGGGAGGTAAAAAGGGCCGTAGATTCCCCGCAGACAAAGGCGCCGGCACCCCGATTGATCTGAATATCGAAGTCAAATCCGGTTCCCAAAATATTCTGTCCCAGGAGGCCCAGGGACCGGGCCTGGTCCATGGCAATAATCAGGTGTTTAATGGCTATGGGGTATTCGGCCCTGACATAGATGTACCCCTGGTGGCATCCCAGGGCGTAGGCGCCGATGATCATCCCTTCCAAAACGGCATGAGGGTCCCCCTCCATGATAGTCCGGTCCATAAACGCTCCAGGATCCCCTTCATCACCGTTACAGACCACATAAACCGGACCGCCTTTTTTCTTTATGGCAGCCACGGCGCTGCGCCATTTCCGGCCAGTAGGGAAACCGGCTCCTCCCCGGCCCCGCAGCCCGGATTTTTCCACCTGGGAGATCACCTCATCGGGAGTGAGAGAGGTCATGGCCCTGGCCAAAGCCTGATAGCCGCCGGCGGCTATGGTGTCCCGAATATCCATGGGGTCGACTTTGCCTATGTTTCTGAGGACCACCCGCTGCTGAAATTTATAAAAGGGAATTTCTTTTTCAAGTGCAATGGGCTCTTTGGTCTTGGGGTCTTTATAAAGAAGGCGCTCTACCGGTTCTCCCTTTAACAAGGTCGTATTGACGATTTCCTCGGCATCACCGGCTTTCACCCGCTGGTAAAAGAGACCGTAAGGTTTAACGATGACCAATGGACCCCTGGAGCAAAATCCATGGCAGCCGGTGGTTTTGATTCCCGGCATGACCTTGGCTTGAAAGCCGGCCTTGGCAATGGTTTTGCGTAAGGCCTCACTGACCTTGGGACTGCCGTTGGCCAAACATCCCGTGCCGTGGCAGACGATCACCGTGGGCCGGGCAGGATCCTGAAGGGACAAGATTTCCTGTCTGAAGGCATTCAGTTCCTCTATCGATTTAATTTTCATACTATTTGGTTGTTCTGCTAATTTGGGTTGTGCCATGCCATTACCTTTCCCTTACGGCTTTATTCCGAGGCCAGTTTGTCGAGTAGCTTAACAAGCTTCGGGGTCGTGGTATTAGGTTGATAGTCACTATCGACAACGGAAACCGGTGCCAGGGCGCAGGCCCCCAGGCAATTAACGGTATCTAATGAATATTTCAGGTCCTTGGTTGTTTCGCCGGCCTTAATACCCAATCGCCTTTCCAATTCGGAGACGATACGCCCGGCCCCCTTCAGATGGCAGGCCGTTCCCAGACAGACCCGAATCTCGTGTTCTCCTTTGGGTTCCAGACTGAAAGACTGGTAAAACGTGGCCACCGCATAAGCCTGGGTTAAGGGGACGCCTACATGGTCACAGACCAGAGTCATGGCCTCGGGGGAGACATAGTTATAGGCAGCCTGAATATCTTGGAGGAGAAATATTAATGATTCCGGCTTTCCCGGATATCGTTCTATGATATCATCAATGTCCACATGTTCCTTGATCACTTTGAAACCTCCTTAAATAATGAAATTCATTGATTTTGCAAGAACAATTATCTTAATATGCAAAAAATAGGCCAAATTATTAATTTATTGAATTTGTTATATTTTTTATAAATAGGAAGGGGAAATTATTTTGAATGAAACAAAAATTGTTTCATCTGGATTAGCTTATAAAAACTCACCTGCAATCGGAAGGATTAAGCCCTGGGGCTGGAGTGATGGTAGAACAATTTGAATTTACTTTAAAAAGGCACCTATTTATTTTTTAAGAGATTGTCACTATCGATGGTCTCGTAAAAACTCGTCACCCCGGCGCAAGCCGGGGTCCAGGAAATTATAACCTGCTAAAAACATTGGATTCCGGCTTGCGCCGGAATGACGTAATGCGTGTTTCGGCGACTTTTTACGAATTCATCACTATTGACGCCTATGTAAAAACTCGTCATTCCCGCGCAGGCGGGAATCCAGACCATTATTAGTTGTTATTATTTGTGGACTTTAATGATGTTTCAAAATATTTCCAATTACTGAAACAATTGAAACAATTTGAAACATGGTCCTATTTTAAACCGAATTGTTTCATTTTTCGCCAGAGAGAAGTTCGGCTGAGACCTAATAAGGCGGCGGCTTCTTCACGGCGCCCGCCAGCCCGGGTTAAGGCCTTTTGGATGGCTTGGCTATCAGACTCCCCGCTGTTTTCCTGAATGCCTTCTAATTTGCGCTCCTGAAGGAATTCATCCATGGCCGGAAGGTTGTTTAAAAAAATTACCGGTCCCTTGACAAATACATAGGCATGTTCCAGGACCCTTTCGAGTTCCCGCACATTGCCCGGCCAGGGGTGGGTCATGAACAGGCGCTGGACCTTGGGGTCCAGGACGCGGATCTCTTTTTTGTATTTTTTATTGAGCCGGGCTATAAAATATTCGACCAGCAAAGGGATATCTTCCCGGCGTTCACGAAGGGGAGGGAGGGTTATCGGGACAGTACGGAGGCGGTAAAAAAGGTCTTCCCGAAACATTCCTTCCCGAAGGGCCTTGGCCAGATCCCGATTGGTAGCGCTTATAATACGGGCTTGCATAGGGATCAATCGGGTTCCCCCGACCCGTTCAAAGACCCTTTGCTCTAAAACCCGCAGAAGTTTTACTTGAAGCTCGGGCTTAAGTTCGCCGATTTCATCCAGAAATAAGGTCCCCCCCCTGGCCAGTTCAAAGCGCCCGACCTTGGATCTCACTGCGCCGGTAAAGGCCGCTTTTTCATGACCGAATAACTCCGATTCCAGAAGGGTTTCAGCCAGGGCCGAACAATTTACGGCAATAAAAGGCCCTTCTTTGTACGGAGATTGGTCATGAATGGCCCGGGCTATCAATTCTTTCCCGGTTCCGCTTTCTCCCTGGATCAGGACATTGACATCCGTTGCCGCCAGATCGGGGAGCATCTCAAAGATGCGGGTCATAGAAGGGCTTTTGCCAATAATATCCGACAGAAAATGTTTTTGAGGAGAAGGATTCAAAGCTTCATGTAATTCCAACAGGGGGCGGAAGGATTCGACCGCCCCGACGACCAGTCCATTGCGGTCCCGGACCACACTGGTATTAACCAGTACGGGCAATTTGGACCCCCGTTTATCAAGCATCCGTACATCCTGGTCCAACCGGGTGAGGCCTGTTTCCAGGGTGATGCGCAAGGGACAATCGGATTGACAAAGATCGGATCGGAAGATTTCCCAACAAAAGCGTCCCAAGACTTCATCGCGGCGATAACCCGTAATCCTCTCGGCCGTCTGATTAAAGGAGATGATCCGCCAGCGGGAATTAATGGTAAAGATCCCTTCGGCTAATTGTTCCAAAAGGTTTTCAAAACCCAGAGTGGGTACTTGGGGCAACAGGGCCGGATCGGTAAAGGGTCTGGGCTGAATGGCGACATACTCGGCATCCAGGAAGCTTAACAAAGCGCCGATGACTTGTTTCCCTGGCCCGAAAATGGGATTGGCCGAGTAGAGACAGTTAAAAGAAATACCCTGGGCATCTTCGGCCCTGGCCGGCAGGTTTTGGGTGCCATCACCTTTTCCCAGGGCATTATCCAATGCGGCCTGGGCTTCGGCTAAATAAGGACCTTGGAGGATGTTTTCAAGCAAAAACGGTTCGCCGGGCAACATTTCCTGTCCGAAGAGCCGCCGGGCTGTTTCATTGGAACCCATAATCCTGGATTTTCGATCCAGAACTACAGTGGCTTCTCCAGCCAAAAGGATCTGGGATCTGGCCTCAAGGTCTTCTTCCAACCCGGAGACCGGTTCTTCCGAATGGCGATTAGAGGTTGGTTTTTGGATATCGTTATCTTGCATCGGGCTAATTTAGTACGAAAATAGGGTTCAAGGATTCCAGGATTCGAGGGTTCAGCCGCTCGGCCCGCTCGGCTCCGCCGAGCTTCCGAAGAGGCTCCCTTTTGGGAGCCGATTCGTCGAGCTATAGAAAAGGTTCCCCTCCGGGGAACCGCAGGGTTTTAAATTCCAAGCCTTTCCCTTGAATCCTTGGCCCCTGTCCCGCCTTTGGCGGGATTGAATCCTTTTTCATGTTTCGTGGTGCCCAAAACGGGCATGAGGGTTTAATGGGAAGAGCTGAAAGCTGAAAGTCAAAACCCTGGACAGGGTTCAAGGTTTTTTTTACTTGCAACTTTATTCTTTAACTGATCCCTGATCCCTGATCCCCGATCTCCGATCCCTCTATTCATCCTTGCATCTTGCATCTTGTAACTTTTTTCCCTTATTTTGCAGAGGGCCGGTTCAGAATCCGGTTCAGTTCATCATCCTCCAGAAAAGATGAAACATTCCAGCAAAAGGCCCGGAGGTCTTCATCGGCCATACCCGGTTTCAATAATCTCGACGCTTCATCATATCCCCGGGTTTTTACGAGTGTGACCACTTCCCTTAATTCATGAAATCCCGCCGAATTATTATTCCGGTGGGCTTTTTCATAGGCCTTACATAAATTATTCACTCTGGTTACTGAACATCTTTTGCAAGTCCGCTCTCCCATGCTCCGGTTCCTTTTTAGTGGGGAATCGTTACCCGGTATCAGGCACGGTGGGAATTATACACGTTGTTGCAGATTGGGTCAAACAACTTTAATAATTAAAAACTTTAGCCTCGGCGGCCAGATCAATCAAGCAGATGTTCATGGATTTCCCCCCAGATCTTTTGTATTTCGACTCCCAGGCCATTTCGGCTGCATTCCGGAATGGTTTTTCCCTGGATCATGGCCTCGGTTACCGCCGGATCATAGGGAAGGCTTCCGGCCAGTCCCAGTCCTTTCTCCCGGCAATAGGTTTCAATCTGACCGGCCATCTCCTTGTTCAGGTCATATTTATTGATCAGGACCATCCCTGGAATTTTGAAGTGACCGGCTAAATCAAGCACCCGGTTCAGATCATGGAGCCCCGAGAGGGTCGGTTCAGTTACGATTAAGACTCCATCAGCACCGGTCAAGGAAGAAATCACCGGACAACCGATGCCCGGAGGGCCATCCACCAGGATCAAAGGCAGTCGTCTTTCTTCGGCCAGTTCCTGTGCTTTGCCTCGTATGAGGGCCACCAGCATCCCTGAGTTCTCCTGGCCTGGCTCTAACCGGGCGTGGACCATGGGCCCGAAGCGTGTTTCTGAGCTATACCATTCGCCGCAAACCGCTATGGGGAAGTCAATGGCCCCGAAGGAACAATATTGAACACAGACCCCACAGCCTTCGCAGGCGGTCGGGTCTACCCGAAAGTCTTCGTTGATGGCCTCAAAACGGCAGACTTCGCGGCAACGACCACAGTCCGTGCATAGTTTCGAGATGATCTTTGCCTTGCGGCCCCCCATGAATTCCTCACGTTTATTGATTACAGGTGCGAGCAGCAGGTGTAGATCCGGGGCATCCACATCGCAATCGACCAGGACCTTATTAGAGATTAGGGCTGCCAGGGCACCTACCAGACTGGTTTTGCCGGTTCCCCCCTTACCGCTTAAAACGCATAATTCCTTTATTTTAGTTACAGCCATACCGAGCCGCTTTCCCTTAATGTGTTTCTAAATAGTTTTTTATGTACCCTTTAAGGATTTCGTGGAAAAGTTTTTGAAATTTTTCCCTTAATTCCGGGTGTATTTCAACGAGTGACTGCCCTTGGGCATAGCCTTCGGCTATCTTTCGGTCAAAGGGGATCTTCATTAACAAAGGGATCCCTTCGGATTCCAGGTAGGTTTGGACCTGATTATCGCCTATATCGGCTCGGTTCAGGATTACCCCGCAGGGAATACCCAAGGTTCCCAGGGCCTCGACGGCCAGCTTTAAATCATAAAGCCCGAATGGGGTGGGTTCGGTCACCAGGATCGTAAAATCCGAGCCTTTCACCGTCTGAATAACCGGGCAGGAAGTTCCGGGTGGAGAATCCAGGATGACAACCTGTTTTCTGTCGATTCGTTTTTTGACCTCTTTGATCAAAGGGGGTGACAAGGGCTCCCCGACCCGTAATCGACCATGAACAAAATGCACGGGCCCGGCCCAACCCTCTTCAACCTCCCCCAATTCTTTCCGATCCGGTATCAAGGCCTTCGGCGCACAGACCAGAAAACACCCTCCGCAGGCATGGCACATTTCAGGGAAAGTCAGAATCGTTTCGCCTAACACCAGGATGGCCTTAAATTGGCAAAGTTGGGAACAGGCCTGGCAATATGTGCATTTTTCCTCATCGGCCTTCGGGATCTGGAGATAAACCGTCTCTTTTTTCTCCCATCGGGTCTTCATGAAGATATGTGCGTTGGGGGCTTCCACATCGCAATCCAGGAGTTGAGCCGGTTTCTCCAGAGATAAGGCCAGAGCCACGGCCACACTGGTCTTGCCTGTTCCCCCCTTCCCGCTGGCGATACTAATGATCACAGACGTTGGCTCCGGTAACTAAAGTTTGATTGACATAATGGGCAATCAATTCTTCCACAGGAAGTTGCGGGGCACCGGTTAATACTTTGATTCCTTGTTCCGTAAAAAGACCGACGGCCCGCTGTCCCATCCCTCCGGCGATGATGAGATTCACCCCTTTTTCGCCTAACCAGCGGGGCAGAAGTCCCGGTTCGTGGGGAGGGGGAGTTACAGATACCTTTTGAATAATGTTTTTTCCTCGTAAATCGACTAAAGCAAACTGTTCGCAGTGACCAAAATGATTACAAAGAATTCCCTCAGCCAAGGGGATGGCAATCTTTAAACTATCGAGCGTTGGTATTTTTGAGTCCATTCGGGTTAATTCCTCCTGCACAGGTATTATCGGGGCTTTTCGGTTTCCGGTCGTTGCAATTACTATCTTTTCAATAATACCATCAAGTGCCCCTTTAACGGCCGGGACCGGGTTATTAAGGAGATAGGCCTTTCCCTGATCGGTCATTTCCATGAGGTGCATATCAAAAGGAATACTCCCCAAAAATGGAACGCCCATGGAGACGGCGGTTCGTTTTCCCCCATCTTTTTTAAAAATGGCCGATTCCTGTCCGCAGTGCGTACAGATATAACCGCTCATGTTTTCTACCAGGCCCATGATGGGCATGTTGACCTGGTGGCAAAAATTGATGGACTTGCGTACATCGGATAAGGAGATTTCCTGAGGGGTGGTAACGACAATGGCCTGGGCATCCGGTATGGTCTGGGCTACGGTCAAGGGTTCATCCCCTGTTCCCGGGGGGGAATCAATAATCAGGAAATCCAGGTCTTCCCAGATGACATCGGCGATAAATTGCCGGATGACCCCGATCTTCAAGGGACCTCGCCAGATCATGGGGGAATCCTTGTCGGGCATCAATACTTCAACGGATATTACCTTAAGGTTTTCATTCACGGGGATAGGGTAAATCCCTACATTTTGTTGAATGGGGGCCTGACCATTCAGTCCGAGCATCCTGGGAATGCTGGGACCATGTAAATCCACGTCCATAAGACCGACCTGGTAGCCTTTCAGGGATAAGCCTACGGCCAGGTTGGCCGCCAGACTGCTTTTCCCGACCCCTCCCTTTCCACTCATGACCAATAATTTGTTTTTAATACGGGATAACGATCTGGCAATAGAGGCATCTTCCGCCCGTTGGGAATCATTTCCCGCATGAGAACCATGTCCACAACTACTCATAATCAAAACTCCTTTCAATATTTATTGTTCCAATTTTTTAAAAAACCGTACCAGTTTAGCTTTTTGAAAAACTATTTTCACCGCAGAGACGCCAAGAACGCAAAGGGGAAATAATTTTTCCTTAAACCACCTTTTGTTTGAGCCCCG
This sequence comes from Deltaproteobacteria bacterium, assembly GCA_016219225.1. Classification (NCBI taxonomy): domain Bacteria; kingdom Pseudomonadati; phylum Myxococcota; class Myxococcia; species Deltaproteobacteria bacterium. Next base: position 5,932 of record JACRBX010000185.1, on the reverse strand, counting down.
CCCCTGAGGGAGTGGGAGGTGCTCCTTCGTCGGCGGGACTCATCCGGCCTTTGCCGGTGAAAACTTTTTATTCAAAACTCCTCTATGTTAACCTATGCTTAACAAAATGTTGGGTGGGTGGAGTGATAACGTAACCCACCGATTAATGAGGTCCTTATTCTACTAAATCCTATCCCCGGACCATGGCGGTGCCGCATTTGGGACATTTCATGGTACTGCAGGGCGTTCCCCTGGTATGGGGGCTCTTATTGCCGCATTTAGGGCAAAGACAATTTCCACCGGCACCCAGGCCGGAACCACCACCCATTCTGCCTCCTCCCGACCCAGGACCGCCACCACGGCCTTTTCCTGCCGGGCCGGTTCCATCTCTTCCTGGCATAATCCCTCCTTTATTCTTGGACTGTTAATGATGATGCCTATATTAAAAACTCTCTAAGGCCGTCACTCCGGCTAACCCCGGATCAGACGCCGGGGGACAGGAGTAGTCGAATTCCCTGGATTCCGGCTTTCGCCGGAATGACGTGATGCGGGTTTCATCGACTTTTTGCGGACTTATCGATGGTGATGGTCTCGTAAAAATGCGTCATTCCCGCGCAGGCGGGAATCCAGACCATAAGCCACTAATTCATCCCGCATAAATTCCGCAATCCGCAATCAAAAGAGTTTTGTCCTATTCCTAATATTCCGCAATCCACAATCAAAGGGGTGTTATCCCCAATGTCCTTCCACATTAGGTGTTTCGGCATAATTAATCTTGTCTTGTTTAAACTGGGTAACGGCATCCATAAGCGTTCCAGATATTCCCACCGCCACCTTAATCCCGGTGGCCTTCAATACCTGGAAAGCTTTGGGGCCGCAGTTGCCGGTCAAGAGGATATTCGCTCCGCTTTCCACAATAATCTGAGCGGCCTGAATTCCGGCCCCTTGAGGCAAATGCAGGTTCTGTTTATTTTCTACAACCGCATAATGCATCGTTTCCGGATTGACCAGGATAAAAAAGGCCGCCCGTCCAAAACGAGGGTCGATCTCCGCCGACAGGGTTTTCCCCTTGGCACTAATGGCTATTTTCATTTTTTTAAATAAATCCTTTCAGCGTCTCCTTTTCCTGGCCCGACAACAGGAGACATTTAAATTTCCTCTTAAATACTCTTCTATGATGGTATCTACTTCTCCATAAAGAGGGGAGGCCACCTGAATTCCAAAACGGTTTAATCCGATCCGGTCTTCAATCCGAATTCCACCACAAATCAGTTGGTCTATTCCCATTTGCCGCAGTTGAATGATCTTTTCGTCGGGCAGCCAGTGACCGATATCTAATTCCATTCTTTCCACCGGTTGATTTTTCTCTATCGCCAGGACCAGTAATTTCCGGGCGCAGTCCAGGCGGGGAGAAACCCGGTTGTGGAAGATGGGAATGGCCACTTTAATCATGTATAATTATTCCGGCCCTTATTCGTTTAGATTTTTCATTTCAATATTCTAATTAATCAAAAAGGATGCCAAAAAAAGAACATGGGTATTTAATAATAATATTAATTGGATACTAAATTATCGGCGTCCGGCTGGTTTTGAGCATAAATTGCAAATTGCAATAAATTGATTGCAAAATTGCAATTTGCAATCAAGAAGGGGATGAAGAAAAGCGTTTAAGCTTTCGCCAGAGGGTGGTGGGGTGGAGCCCTAATTCTTTGGCGGCCAGGGTTCGATTGCCCTGATATTTTTCCAGGACCTTTTGGATGACCTCCCATTCCTGGTCCTTCCATTTTTTCCCCAAAAGAAGGGTTGGAATGGCGGATTCCCAGCCGTAATGCTGGAGGTCGGGGGGAAGATGGGATAATTGGATAACAGGACCGTGGCAGAGGACAAAGGCATGTTCAATGATATTTTCCAATTCCCGAATATTGCCGGGAAAATCATAATGCATCAAGATTTGGAGTGCCTTTGACGAGACCTGGGAAATTTTTTTTCCGGTTCTAAAATTAAATTTATTAATGAAATGCTCAATCAGAAGAGGGATATCTTCGCGGCGTTCTTTTAAAGAAGGTAATTCGATCTGGATGACCTTGAGTCGATAATAAAGATCCTCTCGGAACAGGCCGCTTTTAACCAGATCCTTCAGACCCTTATTGGTTGCAGAGATTAAACGGGCCTTAACGTTTCGGCTTACATTGGAACCCAGGGGTTCATAGGTTTTTTCCTGGAGGACCCTTAATAACTTGGCCTGCACCGTCAGGGGCAGGTCAGCGATTTCATCTAAAAATAAGGTCCCGGAATCGACCAGCGCAAACTTTCCGGGTTTGTCTTTTTTGGCGTCGGTAAAGGCCCCGCGAACATAGCCGAAAAGCTCGGATTCAAGCAGGGTCTCCGGCAGGGCACTGCAATTAATGGCTACAAAAGGCTTATCCTTCCGGCCACTCAGTTGGTGAATGGCTTTGGCCAGGATCTCTTTGCCGGACCCGCTGGGACCCAGGATGAGGACTGCGCTGTCACTCCGGGCGATATCGGGCAGGATGTCGAAGATTTTCTGCAGGGCGGCACTTTTACTAACGATGTCATTCAGGGTATACTTTCCGGTTATTTCTTTACGCAGGGTCTCGATAACCCTCAAATCGCGAAAGGTCTCCACCCCTCCGATCATTTTTCCCTGAACGTCCTTTAAAACGGCGGTGGTAACGCTGATCGGAAGGACTTTCCCTTCGGCATTTAAAATATTGACCGGCAGGTCCACGACATTTTTCCCGGTTTTTAGGGTCCGGGCCAGGGCACAGGACTCCTGGCAAATATCGGCCTGAAAGATCTCATAACATTTTTTGCCCATGGCCTTTTCCCGGGGGAATCCGGTTATGGCTTCCGCCGCCTGGTTGAAGGAGGTAATCACCCGATCCTTGTTTATGGTAAAGACCCCTTCGGTAATGCTGTCCAGTATGATTTTTAAAAAGGCCGGGGTGGATTTCATTTTTCCATTATCCTGGTTTTCGGAGTCTTTTTCAAGACCTTAGTTCGAAAATAGAAAATACAGGCTATAGGCTATAGGCACGAGGCTATAGGAAAAGAAAAATCGGGAAAACCTTATAACCTATTGACCATCGCCCATCGCCCATAGCCTTTCGCCCCTTTTATTAATAAGTTGACTTAAGTCAAAGCTTTTGGATTTTAACCAAGTTAAATTATTTAAACCCTTGCGTCGGTTTGCGGCAGGAATTATAATGAATTTAAAGGGATTTTGGCTTACCGGAAGGGGATGGATTGCAATGATTTCTTGGAGGGGCCATGTTTTTTAAAATCTGTCTTTATGCAGCCTTGATTATTTTCGGTCTGGGGCTGGGTTATAAGGTCCTGATGTGGTTTCAATGCCGGATCGGCGATCAAGCCAGAAGGATCAGGCCCCGGGAACGATTTTTTCAGGCCTTTAAAGGCATTTCATCCACCCTCCTCAGTCGAAAGCTTTTTCTCCTGGGAAAGATTTGGGTCCGGGAGATCCTACTGCAAAAACGGATCGGGCGGGAAGGATTTTGGCGCTGGTTCATGCATATTTGTATTGCCTATGGGTTTTTATTCCTGCTCCTGATGCATGCCCTGGAACGCTATGTGAGCCAAAAACTCTTCTCCGAATACGCCGCCACCCTGAATCCCTTTCTTTTTTTGAGAAATTTCTTTGGGGCCATGCTGCTGGCCGGTTTACTCATTGCCGTCTATCGCCGTCTGACCGACCCGGTCATGCGCCTCACTACCCGCAGTGCCGATGTCTATGCCCTGATGGTCCTTTCCTTGATCGCCCTTTCCGGATTTTTTTTGGAGGCCACCAAGATCCTATCTCACCAACGGTTTCAGGAAATGGTTTCGGAATATTCTTCGATAACCGATGAGGGGGAAGTCAGGACCCTGAGAGCCTATTGGTCCAAAGACTTTGCTGTGGTCTTTCCGCAGGTCCCTCCTATGGATTCCATCAGCTTAGAAAAGGGGCGGGAACTCCATGTTCTGAATTGTGCTTCCTGCCATTCGAAACCCACATCGGCCTTTTTATCGTATCCTCTGGCTAAAGCGATGAGTCCGCTGGCTCTGGCCTTGGGTCAAGCCGGAATCAGGTCCTTTCTCTGGTATTTCCATTTCCTGGTTTGTTTTATCGGCCTGGCCTTATTGCCCTTTACCAAATTTTTCCACATCCTGACCAGTCCCCTGGTGCTCCTGATCAACGGGGTGATGGACCGTACCACGGCCTCTCCGGCCAATATCGTCACTGTCCAGGCCATTGAGCTGGATGCCTGCACCCATTGCGCGGTCTGTTCTCAACATTGTTCCGTAAGGCCGATTTTCAGGCATATCCCGAATCTGACTATTTTGCCATCAGAAAAATTAAGCGCTTTTCAAGAGATCGTTTATCGGAAAAAACAAAAGCCCCAAAGCCTGTCCCATTTTCAGGAAGGGGCCTCCATTTGTACCGGCTGCTACAGAGGCACACAGGTTTGTCCGGTCGGCATTATCGCCCAGGAATTGTGGTTTTGCATGCGGGATGATCTCCAGCATCTGGGCTGTCCGGACCTGTTTGTTTCGACCCGTGACAGCTTTGTCTCCCGGTTCGAGCGGGATAAGACCAAAGCCATTATTCCATTGACGTCAAAGGGGAAAGTCTTTAGAAATGATGTCCAACTATCCTTCCAGGGTCCTACCTTTTATGCCTGTTATGAATGCGTCACCTGTACCAACGCCTGCCCGGTGGTCATTAATTATAAAAATCCCACAGAGGAACTGGGGTTGCTCCCCCATCAAATTATGCATAGTTTGAAATTCGGTCTTCAGGATAGTGTGTTAGGGCCCGGCCTGGTCTGGGAATGCCTGGGGTGTTATAATTGTCAGGAGAACTGCCCCCAGGGGGTTCGGGTAACGGATATCCTTTTTGAAATTAAGAATATCGCTTTTCAACAGATGGGGAAGCTCAAGGCTCAAAGCTGAGAGGTTAAGGCTCAAAGCTCAAAGGACAAATCTTGGAATTTAGAACCCTGTTTTCATATTAAGCCTTCATGGGCCGTCGGGTCACCATGAAGCATGAAAATATTGCTTTGCTTGGCTTTGGATCGTCATTCCGGCAAAAGCCGGAATCCAGGTTAAAGAAAGCACCTAAAGCCCTGGATGCCGGATCGGGTCCGGCATGACGGAGCACAAACAAGCCCGGAGGTTAATCCAGGATATTTCCGTATTAAACTCTCAGCCACGCTTAGGGCGTGGCACCACGAAACATGAAAATAAAATTTAGAATCAGGTGTTTAAGAGTTTTTATTCTGGATTCTGGATTCTTGTTTTTTTTAAACCCTCATGCCCCAGGGGCGCCACGAGGCATGGAGATAACTTAAGGTGGCAATGGTCGAGGGGCAATAGTAAGAAAGGTTTCCCTGATTTTTCTTCACCTATAGCCTCTTGCCTCGTGCCTATAGCCTGTATTTTTAAAGGAATTGCCAATGCAAATGATCTTGTTCCCCGGATGCAAAGTGCCCTATTATGTCCCCTTTTACGAAACCTCCAGTCGAATGGTCCTGGATCGGTTCGGGATCGAATTCGTGGATCTGGAACTTGCCTGTTGCGGATACCCGATTCGCTTTCTGGACTTTAAAGCCTTTATTTTTTCCGCGGCCCGAAATATCGCCCTGGTCGGCGAAAAGGGGTTACCCCTGGTGTGTCTTTGTAAGTGCTGTTACGGCACGCTGCGCTATGCGGATTTTCTTTTAAAAAAAAATGAGGCGCTATTAAAGGAAGTTAATGAGGTCTTAAAGGAAGAAGGCCTGAGGTATCCTGCCGGAGTTGAAATCAAACACCTGTTAAATGTTTTTTTTGAAGATATTGATCCAACCAATATCTGGAAAAAAAATACCCGGCCTTTCCAAAATCTTAAGGTGGCCCCCCATTACGGGTGCCACATCCTGCGTCCCCGGGATGTGGT
>JACRBX010000184.1 GCA_016219225.1 Deltaproteobacteria bacterium | reverse complement strand
TCGAAACGGTTGTTCCTGAAGTGAGAGTGAAAGAAGAAGTGGTCATGGAGGTTAAAGAAACAGAGCCAGTGCCGATCTCGATAATAGAGGCGGAGAGAGATGGAAGGGAAGAAGGTTTTTTAGAAGATGAACCCGTCGGCCGTCTTCATCGAGCGAGTATTCCACAAGAAAAACGGTTACAAAAATAGAAATACGCTTACATAACAATTCATTTCGAGAAAATGAATTAAAAATAAGTGGGAAAGGGCCTGGGTTTTTGTTATTCTATTTCCTGACCCTATCGCCCAGTAGGCATTCTTTATCACAAGGGGGCTTGAAGGTGGCGTCTGACCCTGAAAAAACATGGCTCAAAAAATGGGGTTTCCCGAGCCGGAAGGATTATGAAGCGTTCATCGGCAAACAACTCCGGGATCTCGATATTCCTGCCCAGGAACTCAAGTTATCCTTCGAAAGAGAATTAGAAGGATGGGCCAGGGAATCTCTAACAGGACAAAGAGAGCGCTTTGTGGCCCGGATTGAGCCGCCTCCATCCGGTCATTCGGGGACTGGCGGAAGCACCCTTCTGAAGAGCCCGGCACGGGTTGCCGAAAAGGTTTTGAAATCCTGGCTGGACTATCTGGAATGGGAAAAGGCCCCGAAAGAGAAACGCCGAAAAATCCCGCCCTTCAAGCATCATCCCCGGAAATTCCTCCAAACCCTCCCCGATATTGTCCGCTTCCGAATGGTCTGCAATTACTTAAAAGACCTCCGCTTTATCGATGAAAAGCTAAAAACCTTCATAGCCAACGATCCAAGGCTTCAGGCTGACAGCCGGGAAGATCACATTGCCATCCACTATCCGGGAAGCCGGGCCGGCCATCGGGCAATCGAATACACCATCGTTTTCCAGGAAATGGGGGTACGGTTTTTATTCGAGATCCAACTCATGACCCAGCTTCAGCATGCCTGGGACAAAAAGGACCATCACCTCATTTACGAATATGTCCGCATCGGGAAGGGAGACCTTATTCCGGAGCACCTCAGGAACCGGGTGGCGGCCATGAGTGAGCTGCTCTTTGTGGCCGATACCATCTTCGATGAGTTGTTGGAAGAAATCACCCATATCATGAAGGAAAGCCAACATGAATAGGATCAGCCGGGCCGGGCACCTGGTCAAAATCCGGAACAAGGCCACCCAAAGGGAAGAATATCTTTTTCTGTATATCACCGGTGCGGAACCGCCGGGGGCTTATAAGGCGGTTATCAAGGGCATACGGGATCTCCGGCTGCCTTCATTTTTTGTAAGGAAGGCAGAACTCCGGGCTGACGCGATAGAGGATTTTTCTCTGGTTGAGCAAGATCTTTCCAGGACCATCGATTACCGGATCTACCGCATCCCGATTACTGCCTTTTACGATCAGGGGGAAAAGATGTTTAAGGAATCCCTCTTTTTGAGTGGTGTGGTCAATGTCATTGAAAAAGATGGGGACTTCTTTCCTGCGAACCCCCTGACGGCCGTAGCCACCGGCTCGGACTTCTTTGATCGCGAGAGGGTCATTGCCAGATTATGGCAGCACCTTTCCAGGAAGGAATCGATATATTTATATGGCCCGAGGCGGTTTGGCAAAACGAGCATCCTAAAACGGATAGAAGGAATGGCCTCCTTGCACCGTTTTCGCCCGGTCATGATCGATCTGGAAGGCGTGGCCGGCCCTGAAGAATTCGTAGACCGATTGGCCTCGGAAATAGAAGGACCTGTCCGGACTCCCTGTCTTTTTATCCTCGATGAATGGCCCTATATGCTCGATACCTTCTTGTGTAAAGAGGAAGGGGGCCATGACGGTTCCCAGGATAAAACCGCGGATTTTGTCAAGTGGTTCAGAGAGGTAAGGGCCTCCCTCCAGGGCCATGACGTTTTTCTCTTTTCCGGATCTATTAATCTCAGGGTCCATATTAAGGACAATAACCTGGGTCGGGAATATTTCTCCGATCTGAAGGAAATGAAAATAGATTATTTTGACCGGACCGCTATCCGTGATTACCTTGAGAGCCTGCTCCTCGGCCGGGAAATCATCCTCTCCGACAGGATCCATCAGCATCTTGCCCAAATGGCTATGCCGGGAATTCCCTATTTCATCCAGATTTTGGAAAATATGGTGGTCTCCCTCTTCCAGAAAAACCCCGGCTTTTCCATCCATGCTCTTCAAGAGGCTTATGAAAAAATCACCGGTCTGGAAGGGAGAAGATATTTTGATACCTTTGAGCGCCATTTTAAGTGTTATGGAAACCGGAAGCCTGGAGCCAAAGCGGTTTTGAAAGCCCTTGCCAAGGCCGGAGAAAAGGGACTTGAGAAGGAAGATCTGCACCGGATCTATGGCGCCTCCTTCCCGCCCTCCATCGTTTCGGTAAAGGAATTCGATCTGATCCTGAGTTATCTGGAATACGATTTCTATATCGAAAAGGTGAAGGGAACCGGCCGCTTTCGTTTTGCCAGCCCCTTGTTAAGGGATTACTGGCGAAAAAATCAATAGATAGAGATTGGCAAAACCCCCCATTTATAATAAAATAATCTTAGCATCGATATAAGGAGGAAGATGAAAACATGAGAACCAAGGAACAATATTTTCAAGGTCTATCCAAGATGAAGCGGAACCTCTACTGCGACGGGCAGTTGATCGACCGTACCGATGAGGTCCAGATGGACTGCCTCAACACCATCGGCACCACTTATGATGAGGCGGCCAAGCCGGAGACTCAGGAGCTATGCACGGCCATCTCCCATCTAACCGGGGAACGGATCAGCCGCTTTACCCACATCCACCAGAATACCGACGACCTGCACAAGAAACAGGACATGACCCGCATGCTCTGCCAGAAGGTGGGGGGGTGCATCCAGCGCTGCATGGGAATTGATGCCACCAATTCCATTTATAACGTTTCTTACGAAGCGGACAAGCAGAACAACGGGGCCACCCGGTATCATGAAAACTTCAAGAAGTGGCTCACCCGTTTCCAGTCCGAGGATTTGGTAGGCTGCTGCGCCCAGACCGACGTCAAGGGCGACCGGCTGCTTCGGCCGGCCGACCAGCCTAACCCCGACGCCTATGTTCGGATCAAGGAGAGGTTGAACGACGGCATCGTGGTCAGCGGCTGCAAACTGCACATCTCGGAGGCTTCGGTGGCCGACGAGGTATTGGTGGTACCGACCCGGGCTTTGCGTCCCGAGGACCAGGACTACGCCGTGGCCTTCGCCGTCCCGGGTGACTGGGACGGGTTAAAACAGGTGGTCACCATCCGTAACTTCCGTCATAGGCAGCAATTCAAGCGGGGCTTCTCCCAGGGCGCAACCGATTCCTATATGATCTTTGAGGACTGCTTTGTGCCCTGGGAAAGGGTCTTTCTGGCCGGGGAATGGCAGCACGGGGGTGTCATGGCCCTGCTCTTCGCCCTGTTCCACCGCCATTCCTATTCGGGCTGCAAGCCGGGGCTGGGCGATATTCTTTTGGGGACCGCGGCCCTGGCCGCCGAAGTGAACAATGTCCATAAGGCCTCCCACGTCCGGGAAAAGCTGGCCGAGATCATCATGGTCACCGAGTTGGGATACGCCGCCGGGTATACGGCTTCCGACCTGGGCAAGCCGGAAGTCTACATGCCGGGTATCGGTTTTGTTCCTTATGGCCCGGGTTCCTATATCCCCCATTCCATTTACTGCAATGTCGGCCGCTGTCTGTCGGGTGAGGCAGTATTCAGGGAGGCCGAGATCCTTTGCGATATCGCCGGAGGGGTGGTGGCCACCTTCCCTCATGAGAAGGATTTTATGAACCCGGAAATCAAAGACCTGCTCAATAAATACACCAAGCGCAATCCCGTTATGCCGGTAGAGGATCAGGCCCAGTTCTGGCGGTACCTGGGCGATGCCCTCTGCTCAGGAAGCGGCGGTGTAGCCAGAATAGGGGCCTACCATGGGGGTGGCTCGCCGATTATGGAACAGATCGCTATTACTACCCAATATGACATCGAATCCAGGAAAAAGCTGGTCAAGTACATTGCCGGTATGAGTGGTGGGGACCGTGAGGCCTTGAGCCGTAAAGGAAACCGGTAATACGAAAATAAAGTTTCAAGTTGCAAGATGCAAGCCTGAAAAACCTTGAACCCTGTACCTTGAACCTATTTTCATACTTCATGGTGCCCCTATGGGACATGAGAGCTTAATAGGAAAACCGGTCATCCCCAAATGGCCCGGAAGACGTTTTTAATAAAATAGTTGTACCATAAAAAAAAATATGGTATAAAAGAAACTAAAATATATCCGCCTTTAAAGAGTTTTCGGCCCAGCGGCTCATGATCTCTTTAAGGGTATTAACCTTTAAGGAGGTTCTATGCCCAGTAAATTGTATGTCGGTAGTCTCCCTTATTCTGTGAATGATGAAGTCCTTGCCCAACTTTTCACCCCTTATGGAACGGTTGAATCCGCCAAAGTGATCACCGATCGGGAAACCGGTCTAAGCAAAGGCTTCGGGTTCGTAGAAATGGCCAGTGAACAAGAGGCTACTGAGGCTATTAATAATCTAAACGGCAGCGGGTACGAAGGGCGCACGCTTACGGTATCCAAAGCCCGACCCCAGGCCCCCCGTGAAGGCGGAGGGGGTTTCCGTGGGGGTCCAGGCGGAGGCGGCGGCGGTAAAGGGAAAAGCCGAGGGGGTGGCGGCGGTCGGAGCGGGGGATCCCAGGGCCGCGGCCGTTGGTAGTTCCTGCAATTGATATCATCTAAGAGTCTGCTATTAGCCTGCTAACCGGCTAACCCGGTGGCAGGCTTTTTACATTCTTACCGTCCAATGATCTTTTACCAAAAAAGGAGTGGGAATTTTTGTCTAAAGACGACCTGGCCAAATTCGAAGGTAAAGTTTCAAAAGCCACCGGGGGAGGAAACTATATGATAACCCTGGAAAATGGCGTTACTATTACAGCTAAATTGTGCGGCACGATGAAGCGGTTTAAAATCCGGGTGATCGAGGGGGACAGAGTAACCGTAGGGGTCTCCTTATACGACCTTTCACACGGCTTGATTATCTTCCGCCATAAATCCTAACCCCTGCTTTACAAAACCCCCCTATTTTTTTCAAAAAGGAATTTGTGGGATTTTCAGGTTTCATCAGGCCTGCGGTGGACAGGTTTGACCATTTTACCTGCCCCTGGCCCATCGCCTATAGCCTTTTCGAATTATGAAATTTTTTCACCTTCCTCCGACATTCAGTATTCGTATTCGATATCCGACATTCGGTTTTTCATGTTTCGTGGTGTCTCCTGGAGCATGAAGGTTAAAAAAAATAGTATCCATAGAAATTAGTTATTTTTTTTCTTGACATAATAAAATTCAATGGATATTTGTAGAGACAGTCTCTTAGATATTGATAATTTCAACAGGGCAATTTTTTTTATTTTTTCTTCTGAACCTTCATCCCTCCTTACCCCTGGAAGGGAGGGGAAGGGGTGGAGAGGCTTGAAACCTTATTCTCGTAGAAAAATAGAAGATATTTAACTGACTTAACTTAACAATAAGAGGAGGACGTTATCCATGATTAAATCAAGACTTTGTGATCTGGTAGGGATCAAGTATCCCATCATCCAGGCCGGAATGGGGCCTTTCGGGACCAACAAACTGTGTATTGCCTCGGCCAACGCCGGGGTGCTTGGGCTGATCAGTTCCAGCGGCATAGCCTCCAAGGATACCCAGCCGGAAATTTATGACTATTTCTGCCGGACCGGCGGCGCCGATCCGGCGGACGATGCCGAAACCATTTTACAAACCATTTTTCAAAAGACCCTGGAGCAGACCCGGGAAAAGCAGGGCATCTTTGGGGTCAACGTCATGGTGGCCGCCGAGATGCGGGACATTGCTCAGGTGATCGTCAAAACCATGATAAAGGTCCGGGAAGCGGACCCGGAAATGAAGAAACGGTTCAAGGTCCTGGTGACCTCGGCCGGCGATCCCCTTCCCTGGTCGGAAGCGGTCAAAAAGACCGACCTGATCTGGATGCACGTCATGCCTTCGGTCAAGGCCGCTTTGCGCTGCAAAAAGGCCGGGGTCGACGTGATCGTCGCCTCAGGCCATGAAGGCGGTTTCCATACCTCCTGGGAACCGGTCCACTCCATGATCCTGCTCCCGGCCGTGGTTGAGGCCGTATCCGATGAAAAGACCCTGGTCGTCGGTGCCGGCGGTTTCTGCGACGGCAAAACTTTAGCCGCCGCCCTGGTGCTGGGGGCCGACGGGGCCCAGATGGGGACCCGGTTCCTGGCCACCGAGGAAAGTGATTTTCATCAGATGTGGAAAGAAGGCGTGGTGGCCGCCGGTGACCGGGGAACATTAGTGGCCCGCGGTTTTGTCGGACCGGCCCGCTGGCTGAAAACCCCCCGGAGCATCGAGCATCAAAAAAATACTTTAAAGAAATCTCCCGGCGTTTTCCTGGGCGCCCCGGACGACTACACCACCATCGATATGTCTCTGATCAATTTCGAGATCGAATCAATCAATGCCGTCTACAAGGGCGACAAGGAAAAGGCCCTGCTGGCCGCCGGCGAATCGGCCCAGCGGGTCAACGATCTGCCCAAGGTCAACGACCTGGTCCAGGAGATCGTCACCGAAGCCGAAACTATTTTGAAAAGCGTCCAGACCAAATTCCTGGCCTAAACGATTCAATGAAGAAAAAAGCCGGGAGCCAACTCCCGGCTTTTTTTATTGCAGCCATGTAGGTCAGGTTGCAACCGACGGGAGCACCTGCCGGGGGATCTGGGCACGCACTCTGCATTTCGTTTCCCCATTCCCAAATCCGAAATCAGCATCTGTCCCCTATCCTCTCGATACCGAAGACGACCGCGTTGTCATTATCGGGACATTGCAACTCCCTTTTGCTGTTGATCCAGTCACTCTCCGGCGTCTCCCGGCAATAGGCGGTCAGATAGGGAAGAAGGGCCGGTAAAGCAAACATGCAGAGTCCCCTTGGTTCTCCGGCCTCAATCATCACCCCGCCCCGAATAAAGAAATGATCCCCCTTCTTGTACCCGGCCGCACAGGACCCCTTGACCGATTTGACGGTACACTTGATGTCAAACATATCCTTCCTCCATTATCCTGTGATTATTATACTATCTTTAACAACATCCTTTAAAATTAAGTACGCAAAACCTTTTTCAGATCAATTCCATATTTTTTCATCCGATTCCAGACCGTGACCCGGTTGATCCCCAAAGCACGGGCGGCTTGGGATTGATTGCCCTGACATTGCTGCAAGGCTTTGATCAAGGCCGTTTTTTCCCCCCGTTCAGCGGAATTTGATTCAGAGATCACGAATTCATCAACCTTCGGAAAACCGGTGGCTTGGAGCGGAGGCTGGACAGACTCGGGAACTATCGGCTTCGGTTTAACAATGTTGGAAGGCAGTTGGTCGAGATCGATTAATCCCTTCTCGGCGATTACAAAGGCATATTCCAGGGCACTTTTTAGTTCCCGGACATTTCCGGGCCAGCGATAATTCATAAAACCTTCCATGGCAGCCGATGACAATCCAGTAATTTTTTTCCCGGTTCTCACCCGCAGCCGGCGGATAAAGTTATTGACCAACAGGGGAATGTCCTCAGAGCGCTCCCTTAAGGGGGGGAGATGGATGGGAAAGACGTTGATGCGGAAAAAAAGGTCATCACGGAATTTTTGTTGAGCGATTAATTCTTCCAGGTTTTTATTGGTGGCTGTAATGATGCGAACATCCACCGAAATGGGATGGTCATCCCCCACATGTTCAAATTGCTTGGTCTCCAGAACACGGAGCAATTTGACCTGGATGGACAAGGGAACGTCCCCGATTTCATCAAGAAAAATATCCCCCTTGTTGGCTGCTTCAAAGCGACCCTGTCGGTGGCGGTAAGCTCCGGTAAAGGCGCCCTTGACGTGACCGAATAATTCACTTTCCAACAAGGCCTCGTTTAAAGCGGCACAATTGAACTGGATGAAGGGTTCCATTTTTCTTCTTCCCAATTGGTGAATGGCCCGGGCCACTAATTCCTTTCCGGTGCCGCTTTCCCCATAAATAATGACCGGGGCTTCGCTTTTGGCGGCTTTTTCAATCACATCGAATAGCTTCTGCATGGAGTTGGACTTGCCCAGGATACCATAAAATCCCACGTCCTCTTCCAGTTGTCGGGAGAGGAGTTCGACTTTCTGGTCCAGTCGTTCCAGTTCCGAAAGATCCATCAGAATTTCCACCGCACCCAGAGTCCCCCCCTTTTCATCCTTTAAGACGGAGGCGTTTTTTAGGGCCGGTACATAGGAACCATCCTTGATCCTCAGATGACAACGGCATTTTAATACCTGACCTTCGGCAAATAAACGGCACCAGACTTCACCGGACTTTGTTAATGTCCTTTCGCAGGCATCACAATCCAGTATCGTGCAGGGCTTACCAGTCACCTCCTTGGAGGTATATCCGGTCAGGCGTTCAAAGGCCTCATTGACCATGACAATGATCCCGTCCGGACCGACCAGCATGAAGCCTTCACTCATGGTGTTGACGATCTTCTTCCAGTAGCGATTGATTTCCTGTTCGTTCATTCCTGTTGTCCTTATTTAAGCACTTATTTAATCATTTAAACACTCGTTTAAATATCACCAATAGCTCTCCAAGGCAAAGAAAAAAGACCCCTTTGATTTTTAGTATACTTTACGGTTGGTTATAGAGATAAAAACTTTTTCCCCATCCGGCACAATGGTTGCAAAGAAAGGGAGCGATAAAATCACCGCCCCTTTATTGAGGCGTTAAAATGCCTACCACCCCGCCACTTGACCTGACCGAGATTTCCTGGCCGGTCTGTCTGCTCACGTTTAAGCAGCGTCTGCTGGCCTTAAGGACAGGGGAGCAACTGGGGGTCTCAGTCCAAGATCACGACGTGGCCGATCATATCGTCCTGATCGTCCACCGGTCCGAAGACAGGGTCATCGGCCGTCACATAGATGGGGAAAGACATAGGTTATGCATCCTAAAAGGGCCTTGCCCATTAAAAGAATGACATCATCATTTTTCAACTCTAATTCAGTTCCCGAGAATGGTTTATGGAGATAAACAGAAGGCTCTTTTTTAAAATTTCAGGATCGCTGGCGGCTGCTTCCCTGGTCCAAAAGGACAAGCCGGTCCTGGCTGCCGATCCCCTGAAGAGAGCTTCAGATGGTTACGGCTGCCTGGTGGATACGACCCTGTGTATCGGGTGCCGTATGTGTGAACAGGCCTGCAACGAACGGCATCGGCTCTCCAAACCCCGGGAATCCTTTGAAGAGCCGGCGGTTCTGGAAAGAATGCGACGGATGGATGAAACCTCTTATACCGTGATAAACCGCTATGGCCGGAAAGAGACCAATCCTTCGGCCCTGAAAAACCCGCAGACCTTTGTCAAATTTCAGTGCATGCATTGCCAGGACCCGGCCTGTGTTTCGGCCTGCATCGTGGGGGCCCTGACCAAGGAGTCCTCCGGACCGGTGAC
>JACRBX010000183.1 GCA_016219225.1 Deltaproteobacteria bacterium | reverse complement strand
TTAATTTTAGACTGGGCCATTTATCTTTCCATAATCCCGTTTAATTCTATCATCTTTTATATCGAAAAATCCTCAGCCTGTCCATAGGTGATTTAATCAATTGATAGAAAATTTCAATCATGATAATAAGTTATAAAATTCTAACCCCAAAAAAAATAACTGTTGGGCCGATGAATATCTTCAGGCGGCCGACTCATTAGGTCGGCAGTTGGAGAAGGAGATCGGACATCTTTATCGAACGTCTTCTTAAACCGGAAGATTTGTCTCGCTACAGGCCTTTGTTTGGCGTGCGTGAAAATCTCGAAGAATATGGAGTTCCTTATGCCGAAGTATCTTTTTGAAGTGCCCTTCCTCGCGACCAGAGGCAAGGTTTTCACGCTCAAGACTTGACCAACTCATCGAACATACAAAGCTTAAGGAGTTCAAGTCCAAGTAGTGTGCCATTGGAATGGCGCAACAAGACACGGTTGAAATTGAGGGTTGGTACGGGCTAACGTATGGAAATAGAGACCGATATCAAAAGGATTGCCAAATTCGCTCGGCTTCGGGAAAAGGATAATTGGGCGGGATTTTATCTTTAGGGTCAACCATGCCTTTTTAAATTGCCATGTTTGCCCGATCGTCTTCAATGTCTACGAGGGACTTAAACGGGAACTTTGGCACCGAAGGCCAAGGGCTTAGACTGGCCGGTTTTTGCTATTGACATCGCCCGGCACTACACGTACAGTACACGTATAATGACGAGGAGGTAAGCCATACAGAAAAAGCTGACCATAACCGTTGATGAAGAAGTCTATGAGGGGCTCCACAAGACCATTGGTCCCCGCAAAATAAGCCGGTTCGTTCAGGAACTGGTCCGGCCACACGTAGTCCGGCCTAATCTGGAATCGGCCTATGCGGAAATGGCCAGGGATAAGAAGCGGGAGAAAGAAGCCGGGGAATGGGCTGAGACTACCTTCAAGGATATAACCCATGAAACGGCGTGAAGTCTGGTGGGTCAACTTCGATCCAGCCATCGGCAGCGAAATCAAGAAGAAACGCCCGGCCGTTATCATAAGCAACGACGCTTCGAACAAATTCCTGAACCGAGTTCAAGTCATCCCTCTCACCGGCAACATAGATCGTCTCTACCCCAGCGAGGCCACCGTGATTTTTGAAGGCAAAGAAAGTAAGGCCATGGCCGATCAGTTGGCCACGGTCAGTAAAGAGAGGCTTTTCAGGCGTGCCGGCATTCTTGCGCAAGAGGATATGTGTAAGATAGAAGAGGCCATCAAAATACAACTCGACATTCATTAGAAGCGAACCCGCGCCTGGAGCGCTTCGATGTATCCTTCAATCAAAAAATTTTCCCGGCGATGACTAAACCCGTTCTCTTATCTTTGAGAATGGCGAGGGCAGCTTTCTTGAAATGAGGCCAAGGCTTCAAGTGATCCTTTTATCACTGCCAACTTTTTTGGAGATAATCCAAAAAATAAACAAAAGGGCCGACAGCCAGGCCGTAGCCGAGCCATACAGA
This sequence comes from Deltaproteobacteria bacterium, assembly GCA_016219225.1. NCBI lineage: Bacteria > Pseudomonadati > Myxococcota > Myxococcia > Deltaproteobacteria bacterium. The sequence continues at coordinate 2,136 of JACRBX010000183.1, read as the reverse complement.
AAGGTGGCCTGGGGGCCGAAGCGGTCCCATAAAAATCCCCCTATAAGACTGGCCGGAAGCACGGCCAGGCCCACCAGCGTATTATAAAACCCAAAACCGGTGGCCTTGAATTCCCGGGGGACCAGGGTAGCTAAAAAGGCTTTCTGAACCCCTTCGGTCATGGCCATAAAGATCCCGTAAGCAACAAAGAGCAGCCAAATATGACTGGGCTGGCTTGCCCTGGCAAAGCCCAGATAGATAAATCCAAAAAAAATGAAGGCCAGGAAGAGGATCGGCTTAGGACCGATGCGGTCGGAAAGGATGCCGGCTGGCAATGCCCCCAAACCATAGACGACATTAAAAACCAGATAGACCAGGGGAATGACAGCCACTGGAATTCCCACATTCTGAGCCCGCAAGATCAAAAAAACATCGCTGGAGTTTCCCAGGGAGAAGAGGGTGGCCACCACAACAAAAAATTTATAAGAGCCGTCAAAACTGGACCAGCCCAATTTTGGTTTTAGAGCCGCATCAATCGGACAGGCCCTGGTTTCCCGAATAAAAAAAATAATGGTCAGGGCAGCCAAGGCCCCGGGGATCATGGAAAGCCAGAAGACCAATCGATATTGTCCATTGAAATAAGCCAGGAGGCCAAAGGCAACCGCCGGCCCAACAACGGCCCCCAGGGTATCCATCCCCCGATGGAAACCGAAGGACCGTCCCAGGTTGGGGATTTCACACGATTCGGCGATCAGGGCGTCTCTCGGGGCGTTGCGGATCCCCTTGCCGAAGCGGTCCATAAAGCGGGAGGCCAGGACCTGCCCCCAATTCGGGGCCGTGGCCACCAAGGGACGGCTCAGGGTGGAAATTCCGTAGCCGATAACCATGAGCCATTTCCGATGGCCCAGACGGTCGGAAAGCCAGCCGGAAAAAACCTTGAGCAGACTGGCCGTGCTCTCGGCTATACCCTCAATCAGACCGATGACCGATTTATGAACCCCGAGAACAGACGAAAGAAACAAGGGCACCAGGGGGTAGACCATCTCCGAACTGAAGTCCATGAAAAAACTGACCAGTCCAGAAAAAAAGATATTGCGGTTCAAGCCGCATATTTTTTTTGGTGGATCTTGTGCCATGATATAATTGGGCCGCTAAAAGAAAAGGGATTGATGGAGCAGACGGCCGAGCGGCTACGAAAGACAGAAATCACCGGCTGGCGAGAGCCTGTTCCGTGGTTGATCCTTAGGCAATTTTTCGAATCAATTTGTTATCAAGTTCAAGTTGGTAGGAGAGGATGGTTTTGATGTTCATTCTTTTGGAGGCATTAAGAATTTCTATTCCTACAATCTTATTTTCAGATGTTGTATCCAGATTAACCCCCTCAGAAATCTCAACCACACCATCCGGTTTCTGATTCCCTAATTTAATATATATAGCATCAACCGCATTATCATAATGGATTCTCATTTTTTCCTTCCCTTTTTTAATGGATAAGTTGTTATTACTATCATTAAATTTTCTTCGACGGAAACGACTATCTTCAAAGGATAACCGACTCCGAGAACATCTCTTATAATTTCATGTTCGCCTCGACGTAAATTCATTTTACCTAAAATGTCTATCACTATTGATTCTGACCCCCCGGGGGTTTAACACGAAAATAAAGTTTCAAGATGCAAGATGCAAGTTGCAAGCGCAAAAATCTTAAACACTGTACCATTTTAAAAGGTTACCATCCTCCGGATGGTTAGGTCAGCTTCAGCCCTCTTTCTGGGTATCTTCCTGAATCTTGAAAGGAGTCGGTATTAACGTTGCGGGGTTATTTTCTTTCCTCTCTAAACCGGCTTTCGGGGCAGGAGTTAACAGGTTCGGATCAGAGGTCTTTTTATTTTCTTCGGCGCACTCCTCTGCCGAACCGGCCGGATTGCGGGAAAGATCATTTTTTTCTTTGGCCAGAGAAAAGGACCCTGCCAGAATAACCAGTAAAATCAAAAACCACCATTTGCTTTTTGTTAAATTTTGCATGACGCCCTTTTTTAAACCCCCCTTTTTTTAATTGGGGGATATCATCATTGTCCAGGGATAGATCGCTATGGATTCATTGATTATCTATAAATGTATAACTGCCGGGTAATATAGTCAAATAAAAATTTCCCT
>JACRBX010000182.1 GCA_016219225.1 Deltaproteobacteria bacterium | reverse complement strand
GATGTCATGGGCGGCCCATTGGACGCAGGCATAGAATATCTCTCCCACGGAAGCGGCCGGTCCTGAAAAGGAGGCCACGACGGCGATCTTGATGGTGTCCCCGGAAGGGATCACCGGATGATTCGGATCGAAGTCGGACATATCGCCCATTTTATTGACATCAAAAGCGGCATTGGCCGCCAGGGTTTTGGATGGGGTTACCGTGGTCAAGGAAAAAAAGGATAAAATAAAGACAAGGATTAAAAGCAATCTACCGACCTTACCAATCGCATTCATTTTGTATCTCCTTTAATTTTTTTTGATAAATATCTTTCGCATAGAACTTCCAAAAAAAGCGGTAACACCTCCTTTCCTTACCAGGATTAAGCCTTTCTTATCCCATTACATTAAGAAAAGCCTGCAATTCTTTAGCAGAGGCCGTGGATCTCCGGTAAAACCTTTTGTTATTTTCAGCTTTGGAAATGGATATATTGGAAATTTTTGGGCGTTGTTCTGATCGAGAGGTAACCGATAGACTTTTGGGTTTGGCATAGAAAGGTATTCATTTTCCGTTTAGTTTTAACCAAAGCAGGTTTTATTTTTAGATCGGGGCCCATTTATTGTCAAGGAAAAATTTCCATCTTTTCTTCTTGACCAACGTTCTTTTTACATCTTATAATCCCGAGCAATATTGCGGTCCATCCCCCTCACCTTCAAGAGGGAAGGAGGACAACACGAAAAATGAAATAAGGATAAGGAACCCTATGAAAGAATTCGACTGGAATCAAGCGAGCCGGGAGACCAGGCGTCATGTCTTCCACTATACCTGGAAAGATGTGGTCTTGTATGCCCTGGGCATCGGCGCCCGGATTGATGAGCTGCCTTTTATTTATGAAAACGCCGCCGATGGATTGCAAGTCTTCCCCAGCTTTGCGGCCATCGCCGCCGGTGGACTGATCCGCGATTTCGCAGAAAAAGTGGAAGGCAACCGCTTTCTGCACGGGGAGCAAATGGTCCGCTTGCACCATCCTATCCCCCCCCAGGGTACGATCATCACAACAGGTCGGGTAGCCGATGTCTTCGACAAAGGCAAGGCCGCTGTCATCCGTTTTGAATCGGAAGGCCATACCGAAGAGGGAACGCATCTCTTCGACGTGGAACACATCGCCTTTCATGTGGGCGGGGGGGGATTCGGTGGAAACCCCGGACCCAAAGCGGACTCTTTGATCCCGCCCGAAGGCATTAAACCCGATTTCAGTATCTCTTATAACATTCCCGAGAATCAGGCCGCCCTGTACCGGTTAAGCGGAGACCTGAACTTCCTTCATCTGGACCCGGAATACGCTAAACAAGGGGGTTTTCCCAAACCGATTTTGCACGGCCTCTGTACTTACGGCCACGCCACGCGGGCTATCCTGCAAGGGCTTTGCGGCGGAGAGGTCAAACGCTTCCGGGCATTCAAGGCCCGCTTCTCCGAGGTGGTCTTTCCGGGCGATACCCTGACTACCGAAGGCTGGCAAATCCAGCAAGGGCGATATATCATCCGGGTCCGCACCGAACGGGCTGTTGTCATCAACAACGCTTACGCCATGGTAGCACCCTGAAAATTTTTCTGACGGTATCTGACAGAATTTAGGGAAGCCCTTTTAAAATTCCCGTGCTATATTCTGTTTTATAAGGTAAGATACCTCAGGAAGACTGGGGAAGGCCCAGGCGGCGCAATGCCCACTGCTATGGTTTTAGGTTTTATATTGGAGTTAACCCATGAACGAGAGAGACTTTTACACCGAAAGCCCCGTAACCAAGAAGGCTACTTACTCTTGCCCGAAATGCGGGAAGGTAAACGACTTCCCGGTCCGCTGGCTGCGGCGCACCAAAAAGAAAACCCTGCCACCCGGAGCCGGCGACCTTGATCGGGCCAAGTTCGCCAAAGCCCGTGATTATCTGGTGCGGGTGGATGATTTCCTCACCTGTCCCAATCCACGCTGTCGATACCGGCTTGAAATCCCCAACGATCAAACCGTCGCTTACCTCTAAAGGAAGGGTAAGGGTACCCTGCTTTAACCGCTGATCGAGGGTAGGTGAATGTAAAAACGATGATTCAATTTTTAAGTGTCGGTCTTGTTCTGGGCTTGTCTGCCGGCTTTTCCCCCGGACCGCTCCTGACCCTGGTCATATCCCAGTCGTTGCAACATGGAAGTAAGGAAGGGATTAAATGCGCCCTTGCCCCGTTTATCACCGATCTGCCGATCCTCCTGCTGTCTCTTTTAGTGCTGACCCGGCTATCGAATTACCGGCCCATCCTGGGGATGATTTCAATCATCGGATCCCTGGTTGTGCTGTACCTGGCTTATGAAAGCCTGAAAATTAAAAGATTTGACCAATCCGTTCAAGATACGGCGACACAATCCTTTTATAAAGGGGCCATGGTCAATGCCCTCAGCCCCCATCCCTACCTTTTTTGGTTAACGGTCGGGGCGCCTACCATTCTGAAGGCCTGGTCGGAAAGTCTTTTTAGCGCGATCGTGTTCGTAGCCGGTTTCCTGGGGTGCCTGGTCGGTGCCAAAGTATTATTGGCGGTATTGTCGGGAAAGTCCCGAAAAGTATTAAGCGATAGGATCTATCGGTATGTAATGAGAATTTTAGGTGCGCTTCTGGTGATCTTTGCCTTCTTGTTGTTCAAAGAGGGAGTAGATTTATTAGGTCTCCTGCCCTATTAAACTGCCTCCGTCCCACGAAAATCGGAAGACCAAGTCAACCCGGCATTACAAAACCCTGGCAGCCATGTAGCGAAAGAAATTAGCAGGGCAGCAATGAAAAATTTCTTATAAATGTTGGTAATGTTCAACCTAAAATCTTTGAACAGGATGAATAGTATTATTCACAAAGGCATCAATTGATGAAATATCCCGACTTTTTGGAAAAAACTCCCTGGACCCTGGTGGCCATTTTTTTACTCCTTTCTCTGGGAATTACCCTGGCTGGATATCTATATTACATAGAGCAAAAGGAGCATTTTAAAAAAGAAAAAGGCCAAGAACTCTCGGCTATTGCCGATTTAAAGGTCAATCAAATCGTCAATTGGCGCCGGGAGCGTATGGGAGACGCCAACCTGGTCCTGGGGAATTCTTTGATCGGCAGCAGGATTCAACAGTTTCTATCAAGAGAATCCACCCCTGCGATGAGGGAAGAGATCCAGTCCTGGATATCCGCTCTGAAACACAACCAGTATGATAACATCCTTCTTCTTGACTTAAAGGGAACGGTCCGTTTCTCAGTGCCCAAACTGGAGAAGGAGGTCGGTCCCTATGCCCGACAGTTGGCCCTGGAGGCCGTCAAAACTAAAAAGGCCATCCTTTCTGATCTTTATCAAAGTCAAATTTCAGAGTCCATCCGGCTAAGTCTCATCGTCCCCATTCTTGCCCGGAAGGGTTCCTCCGTACAGACGGTTGGGGTACTTCTCATCAGAATCGATCCTTACCGCTTTCTTTATCCCTTTATCCGGTCCTGGCCTATTGCCAGTCGGACCGGTGAATCCATCCTTTTTTGCCGCCAGGGAGAGGAATTTATTTTTTTAAATGAATTACGCCATTATAGAGAATCAGCCCTGTCCTTCAGGTTATCTACAGGAGATAGAAGGTCTTCCGGGTTATGGTCCGTCTACCAGGGAGGGGGTGTTGTTGAAGATCTGGATTACGGAGGAAAACCGGTTTTATTGGCCGGACGGTCCATCCCGGATTCCCCCTGGTTTTTGATTGCCAAGGAGGATGCCGAGGAGGTCTATGCCCCTTTAAAGGAACGGGCCTGGATGGTTGTCCTTTTAATCAGCCTGATGATCCTGGCCGCCGGGGTAAGCCTGGGGCTTATCTGGCGTCATCAACGGTCGGTGTATTATCGAAATCAATATCAGGGTGAACTGGAGCGTCAGGCCCTGACCCAGCATTACCTTTATCTGACCAGGTATGCCAATGACATCATCCTGCTCACCGATCAGGATCATCAGATCATCGAGGTCAACGATCGGGCCTTATCCACCTATGGCTACTCCATGGAAGAAATCATGGGACTTAAGCCCAAGGATTTACGCTCCTTAGAGTCTCAAAAACAATACGAACAAGACATAACCCATCTTGAAGAGCAGGAGGGTATGATTTATGAAACAGTTCATCGGCGTAAGGATGGAACCGAATTCCCGGTGGAGATCAGCTTCCGCCCCATGGACATCGAGGGCGTGAAGTACCACCAGGCCATTATCCGGGATATTACCGAACGCAAAAAGGCCGAATCTGCCCTGGCCAATGAAAAGGAACGGCTGGCCGTGACACTCCGGTCCATTGGGGATGGCGTGATTACAACAGACATAAAAGGAAACATCGTTTTAATAAACCGGGTCGCCGAAGAATTAACCGGTTGGCCCCAGGAAGAAGCCGCCGGCCGGCCTCTGGATGATTGCTTTTATATCATCAATGAAAGGACCCGGGAACGACGGGAAAACCCGGTGGAGAGGGTGATCAATACCGGGGATATTGTAGATTTGGCTAATGGAACAGTGCTGATCAGTAAAGACCAACGAGAACGGATTATCGCCGACAGCGGGGCACCTATTCGGGATCAAAAAGGGGAAATCCTGGGGGTGGTTTTGGTCTTCCGGGATATCACCGAGAAAATCAAACTGGAAGAAGAACTTGCTAAAGCCGAAAAG
>JACRBX010000181.1 GCA_016219225.1 Deltaproteobacteria bacterium | reverse complement strand
TCTTTGCCCTTGAACAGGATCGAAGCCCGTTACCACAAAGCAAAAGCTCAAGTGGATAAACTCACCCAATCCATCCTGGCCAAGGCCTTCCGCGGTGAACTCGTGCCCCAGGACCTGAACGACGAACCGGCCTCTGAACTCTTAAAACGAACCAAGGCTCAAAAAGTTGAAGATAGACATCCTAAAGAAATAACGGGAAGAAAGAAGACCAAGGCATAGTATATTCTATGTGCTTTAATTCCTTCCTGTCTTGAATTACAACACAAAGGGTATATTAATGTGGACTATTTCAGCCCCCGGGACGCCTTCCGATTAAATTTGATATTATATTCAATTAAATATTGACTTTTGCAAAAAATAAGCAATAATTATCTTTAAAATAAATTTTAAAGGTAGTTAAGCCATGTTTATCGAGTTCAATGTCACCAATTTTCGATCTATCAAGGAAACCCTGACCCTTAGTATGGCGGCCAGCAAGTACTACCGGGGTCTTGAGGAGACCAATTGTCTTGAATCCGGCATCACTGGTTTGCCGAAATTGCTGCGCTCGGGGGTCATTTATGGGCCGAATGCGGGGGGTAAGAGTAATTTATTTAAGGCCATGCAGTTTATGCAGGCATTTGTCCTTACTTCACATGCCCTTCAGGAAGGGAAGATGATTAGCGTAGCCCCTTTCGCCCTGACTGCTGAGACCAGGGAAGATCCTTGTGAGTTTGAGATCTTTTTTATCCAGGATCAGGTGCGTTACCAGTATGGGCTTGCCCTTAATACCGCCAGAGTGGTCAAGGAATGGCTGCTGGCCTATCCGGAAGGCAAGGCACAACGCTGGTTCGAACGATCATACGACAAGAAGACAGATAAAGAAAACTGGTATTTTGGAAGTAAATTTACCGGACGAAAACAACTCTGGCAGGAGGCTACGAGAAAGAATGCCCTGTTTCTTTCGACCGCCATCCAGCTTAACAATGAACAATTAAAGCCGATTTTTAACTGGTTTCAACAAAAACTTTCTGTTGTTCTCCCTGGGGAAACGATCAATCTTCAGTTCACCATTGATAAATGTGGTTCCGATGAGGGAAGAAATCGGATTATGGAATTCATGAACTCGGCGGATATCAGTATTTACGGGATCGATATTGAGTTAAAGAAAATTCCTATTCCGTCGGGAATTTTGCCAGAAGGCATTCCCCAGGAAGTGAAAGAAAAAATCGTCAGAGATCTGCAGGAAAAGGGGGTTCCTCTGGTTCGCTTTCAACACCGGGATAATAACAATCAACCGGTATTTTTTCATATTTCCGAAGAATCAGATGGGACACAAAAATTATTTGCCTTTTCAGGTCCGTGGCTTGATGTCCTTGAAAGAGGGCGCATCCTCTTCGTCGATGAACTGGATACAAGTCTTCATCCTCTCCTGATCCGCTTTCTTGTCGAAAATTTCCACAGCAAAAAGGCTAATAAGAATAATGCTCAGTTGGTCTTTTCCACCCACGATACGTCCATTCTTGATACCGATCTCTTCCGTCGGGATCAGATCTGGTTTGTGGAAAAAGATCATGAGAATGCCACTAAACTCACATCTCTTAGTGATTTCAGCCCCCGCAAGGGTGAAGCTATCGAAAAAGGGTATTTAAAAGGACGCTACGGAGCTTTGCCGGCAATTAAAGATCTGAAAATTTAATGGGTACGGATAACCTCTTTCACAAAAGAAAAGCCCGCAAGGCCGAAATGCATCGCCGGAGAATAGCCACTCTTAGTCCTCTCCCCCGGGTATTGATAGTCTGCGAGGGTGGAAAGACTGAGCCTCACTACTTTAGATGGCTGATAAACTATTTTGGTTTGAACAGAGCTAACGTGGTCATTGGCGATAAAAAGAATGGGCTTGATCCCAAAAGGCTTGTTGATTATGCCCTTGAAGAATATAACAAAGAAAGGGATTTCGACCACGTTTATTGTGTTTTTGACCGAGACAAACATGCCACCTACGATGCAACCGTGGATAAAATACGTTCCGTCCGGCTCAGAAAAGGTGCCACAATCCATGCCACTACCTCTATTCCCTGTTTCGAGTTTTGGCTGCTTCTTCATTTTACCTACACCACCCGCCAGTATGATGCACCCATTAATGAATCAAATTGTGAATTGGTTGTGTCGGATCTCAGAAAGCATATACCTGACTATGATAAGGGCTCTCAAAACTTTTTGATTTATCTCGTCGACAAGACGGAGGAAGCCATCAGCAATGCCAAACAACTGGGAAAATTTCACGAATCCAGTGGAACGGATAATCCCTCAACAAAAATATATGTTCTGGTCGAATACCTGAAGAGCTTGAAAAGATAGATTATTACCTGCAAAGGGAGATCGATGAAACGGGTCACAGACATTCCGCAGAATGAAAGGCCCCGGGAAAAGCTGGCTAAGAAAGGACCGCAAGCGTTGTCCGATGTGGAACTCATGGCTATCCTTATTGGCCGGGGTATAGAAGGGCATGATGTCATGTCCGTGGCCAACCAGGTCTTGACCGCCATTGATTCCAACGGAGGCACGCCCGATTGTTCGGCCCTGCAGAATATCGCCGGCATGGGACCGGCCAAGGCGACCCTGATTGCCGCGGCCCTGGAATTTGCCCGACGGAGGATCAAACCGGAAGGATTTAAAATAAGTTTCCCTGCCGAAGTGCTTCCCTTGATTCAGCATTACGCCGACCGGAAGCAGGAACATTTTCTCTGTGTTTCCCTGAACGGTTCCAATGAAGTCATAGCGGTGCGGGTTATCTCCGTGGGGCTGGTCAACAAGACCCATGTCCACCCCCGCGAGGTCTTTGCCGATGCCATAACGGACCGGGCCAGCGCGGTCATCGTCGCCCATAACCACCCGTCTGGGAATGTGGAACCCGGCAAGGAAGACATGGAAATCACCAAACAACTCATGTCAGCAGGAGAGATACTGGGCATCAAACTCCTCGATCATATCATTTTCAACCGAGCAAGTTATTATAGCTTTCTTGAAAAAAAAGAAATTTGAGGGGCAGCTGGGGAGATGGGATTTTATGGTTTGCAGAGACCCGCTCAAGTTACCGGGGATGCTGGGGCAGAAATCATAATATCGGTCTTGACGAGCCTGACTGAAAAATTCAGTCAGAATCATAAGGCGGTGGATGTCGTCGAAAACAACCCGATGAAGCCCGATGAAGATTGTCGAGGTAACCATTGGAGGGGAAAAGTGATGAAAAGAGATGATGTTCTCGATCTTTTATGGAAATTTAAACGGGATAATGCGGAGAAATACGGCATTATTGAAATCCCATCACCAGTAAGAAACGGTTGGAGATGATAAATGGCCATGAAATGGGAAATTACTTCGGAAAAAATTCAGAAAGTTATCAGCAAAATTGTTGAAGTCAGCAATCCCAGGAAGCTGATCCTGTTTGGGTCCTATGTCCGAGGAAACCAGCATATCAATAGCGACCTTGATATATTGGTGGTAGCCGGGGACGAAATAGATAATCCCAGGAAGGAAGGAATCCGCATTCGGCGAGCCTTAAAAGGAATCAATATGCCCATGGATATCCTGGTCGTTCCCGAAAATAAGCTGGAAGAATTAATGACCATACCCGGTTTGATTTATAAAGAAGCGATCAACAAGGGAAAGGTGGTTTATGAATCCGCCCGCTAAAAAACGCTTGATGGTTTCTCCCGAAGAAGGGTTGGATCATGCCTTAAGTGATTTGAAACTGGCCAAGCTGGGAAAGGAAGACCCGGATATTCTGCCGGAACAAATTTGTTTTCATGCCCAGCAAGCGGTGGAAAAAGCATTCAAGGCCGTTCTCCTGTTCTCCAAAGCAGATTTTCCCTTAACCCATGACATACAGGAATTGATAGAAGTTTGCGAAGAAGCGGGAATTGCCTTGCCGGAAGATTTGAAAGAGGTGGACGTCCTGACTCCTTATGCCGTGGAAACCCGGTATCCGGGTTATTGGGAGGCGATCACCGAAATGGATAAGGAGGAGGCCATCCAACTCGCCGACAAAGTATTAGATTGGGCGAAAGCCCTTATTCCTAAAACTAAAATTAAAGAGATTCCTTCAAGCCTCCAATGAGGGGAGAATGAAAGGTCACAGACATTCCGCAGATGAAAGGCCCAGGGGAAAGCTGGCTACGAAAGGACTGCAGTCGAATCTTAACAAGCCTGACTGAAAAATTCAGTCAGGGCCATTTTGTGCCTCTGCGGTGAAAACAGTTTTTTAAAAAACTTAACTGATACCGGTCGTAATACCGCGGAATACTTCAAGGGGGGCTTGGGTTACCACTTGGCATAGTGTTCCTCGGTAAAGCCGGAAACGTTTTCCAGTTCCCAGACCTGATTCCCGTCCCCTAATGTCCCTTTGAATCGACCAAAGGGCTGGTGGAACCTGCTCACCAGAAGACCGGCATTGGTATTCGCCGAACGTTTGCCCTCCGGCAGGAATTGAAGCCGGACCCGGCCATCGTTCGAGACCATGTGCCAGGGCTTCAGGAGATCCAGGTCGTCATACCGAAAATCCACAACATCCGTCTTGACCAGACGCCCATTGATCCAGAAAGCGTTCTCCGTAAATCCCGTTTCGTTGACCCCTTGGACAAGATTGAAACCGATACGATTCCCTGCCCGGTCTATACCACCGCCGGAGGCCCAGTTCCAGAAGGTCTGACGGGCCAGGTAGCCCAGGGTATAGTCCAGGACGCCGAAAGAGCGTCCTTCCTGAATATCCCAGGAGACCCCCGGTAAGCTTACCGTCCCCCGGACGGGGATGCCTGCCTCCTTGTGGGTATAGTTAAAGCCTTTCAGCCCCACTCGGCTAAGGCAGACAAGGGGAGCAGAATATTTGAAAAAACAAAGGTTGATGGAAAGTTCTCCCCTGATGGTCCCTTCGAGGGTGATCCTGTCGGGATGGTTGATCATCCGGACCGTCGTTTTCCCTTTCGTGAAATGGATTTCACCTTGGCGAGAAGACCCTTCGAAGACGGCTGCACCCCCGCCGGGTGTAAGGATATTATATTCCCTGATTCGGTTGTTTCGGCGGTCGAAGAGATAGGCGAACAGATTGCACATATAACCGAGGCGGACAATGGCGGTGCCGAAAATGATGTCATTGTTGCAGAGGCCGAGGTATTCCCATCTTTTGATCCGGTACTTTAAAATCCAGTTTTTAACCAAAATTGCACGGTCTTTCGTGCTGTAGGGGCGGAAATCGTCCAGATTGAAAGAGGGCAGGGGGCTGCTGTAGATGCCGAAACAGGGCCTCCCGTCCATACCGATCAAGGAGTTTTCTTTGGTCTTATCCATCTTGCCTCCTTTTTTTTCAGGGATATTTCCTTTCGGATTTACCGGGGATCCTGGGGCTGGTGAGATAAAAAAGGTGGGGCCTAATTTCTCAGATAAATAGGTTCAGGATGCTTGAGGATTACCTTGGTATCCGGTGGTACGCTTTCGGTAATCCAGACATTGCCTCCGATGATGGTTCCGGCCCCGATGATGGTTTCCCCTCCCAGTATAGTGGCATTGGCATAAATAATTACATCGTCTTCAATGGTCGGGTGCCGCTTTTTATGGCGATAAAGATCTCCTGCGTTGCGTGGTAAGGAGAGTGCCCCCAGGGTAACCCCCTGGTAGATGCGTACCCGGTCCCCGATCACCGTTGTTTCACCGATGACCACACCGGTCCCATGGTCGATAAAAAAGTGTTCCCCGATGCTGGCCCCGGGATGGATATCGATTCCCGTCCGGCTATGGGCGTATTCGGTCATCATTCTGGGAAGCAGGGGAACGCCCAATCCATGCAAAGCATGGGCGATCCGGTATATGGTTATGGCAAAAAATCCGGGATAGCTGACAATAATTTCCGTGAGACTCTTGGCGGCCGGGTCTCCCTCAAAGGCGGCCTGGATATCCTTTTGCAGAAGGGCTTTTGTTTTTGGAAGGCCCTGAAGAAACTCGGCGGCTTTTTCATGCCCCCGGTCCTGACAATAGGTGCAGAGTCGTCTAAGATGTTTGCAGTCGTGAGGAAAAGATAAACTGATCTGCTCTTGATATCCCTTAAAAAGGACCCCGAGATCTGATTCGAGTTTTTTCCCCCATGATTCGGGGTAGGGTTCCTGGTAGTCCAGATATCCCGGGAAAAGTATGTGCCTGGTTTCATCCAACAGTCGGTTGACCGCCTCCGGATTCGGCAGGGTGATGGCCGGCTTAAAGGCTTTTGGATGGTGCGGATCCGTTTCAAAGAGTAATTCCCGGGCCAGGGCCTGCAGGTCAAACTCTGAAAAGGCCTGAGCTTCGGGAAGACATTTATAGGAATGGGATTTTAAATTCATTGTTTTATTTGAAAAATGCCGTAAGTGGCCCGCAGATTGGGCAGAAAGGTAATCATCTGCCCGCTTTTCTCCTGATCCCGGGTGTTGACTGCCGCCCACCGGACGATCTTAAAACCGACCTCCTTCGAAAAATGCTTAAAATCCTTAATGGTGATGACCCGGATGTTCGGCGTATCATACCATTGATAGGGGAGTTGAGCCGTAACCGGTGCGTATCCTTTGGTAAGTAACTGCCAGCGGACCTGCCAATGGCTGAAATTGGGGAAACTGACAATCCCGTTTTGCCCGATACGCAGAATGTTTCGGAGTAATTGATCCGGTTCATAAACCTGCTGAAGGGTCTGGCTCAAGACTACATAGTCGAAGCTCTTGTCCGGAAAGTCGGCGATCTCTTCATTCAGGTCCCCTTGCAGAACGGAAAGTCCTCTTTCGATGCAGCGGACGGTCTTGGGCTCATCATGCTCGATGCCCTTGCCCTCGATATTTTTATGGGTCTTCAAATATAAAAGCAGATCCCCTTCTCCGCAGCCAAGATCCAGCACCCTGGCCCCCGGTTCGATCCAGGAGGCCACTAATTGGAGATCAAAACGAATCCCGTTGTTTTTAAATTTCACGATAGACACGGTCTAAAAATCCTCTGATCATTTCATTTAAACGCTCATTAGGCAGCAGAAAAGCATCATGGCCCCATTGGGCTTCTATTTCGCAGAAGCTGACATCCCTTCCGTTTTTTTTCAAGGCCCGGACAATTCCTTTGGATTGATAGGTGGGATAGAGCCAATCGGAGGTAAAGGAAACCACCAGGAATTTGGCCGCGGACTTGGAAAAAGCCCTTACGGTCGAGCCGTTCCCGTGTTGGAGGCCCAGGTCGAAATAGTCGGAGGCCTTGGTAATATAGAGGAAGGCATTGGCGTCAAACCGTTCCACGAATTTGGCCCCCTGATAACGGAGGTAGCTTTCCACCTGAAAGTCGGCGTCGAAATTATAGGAAAAATCTGTTCTATCCTGAAGCCTCCGTCCGAACTTCAGCCGCATGGACTCATCGGAAAGATAGGTGATATGTCCGATCATGCGGGCTACCGCCAAACCTAAAGAGGGGTTGAGTCCCGAATAGTAATTGCCCCCCTTCCAGTTCGGATCGGCCATGATGGCCTGCCGGGCCACCTCATTGAAGGCGATGGCCAGGGCCGAATGTCTGGTCGTCGTGGCCAGAGGGATGGCCGAGAGGACCCTCTCCGGAAAGCGGACGGCCCATTCCAGGACCTGCATCCCCCCGATGGAGCCGCCTATGACCGAGAGGATTTTTTCGATTCCCAGATGATCCAGCAACTGCTTCTGGGCCGCTACCATGTCACCGATGGTTACCACGGGGAAATCCAGCCCGTAGGGCTTATTATTCCTGGAATCAGCCGAAGAAGGCCCGGTTGTGCCCAGACAACTGCCCAGGATATTGGAGCAGATGACAAAATATTTGTTCGTATCGATTCCCTTCCCCGGTCCGACCATAATATCCCACCAGCCGGGCTTGGTATCCTCCGGGGAATAATAGCCGGCCACGTGGGAATCCCCGGAAAGGGCATGGGCGATGAGGACCACGTTGTTCTTCTCCGGGTTTAAGATCCCGCAGGTTTCATAGGCCAGGGTCACCGGCCCTAAGCGGGCCCCGCATTCCAGGACCATCTCCTGGGGCGGATCGGCGAAGGTGAAGAATTTCTTCTCCACCATTCCCACGGAAACCCCTTGCGGGTCATGTTCAATGTATTCACTCAAGGGGCTGATCCTTCCAGGGCCTGCCCCAGGTCTTCGCAGAGGTCCTCGGCATCCTCGATCCCGATGGAAAGGCGAATCAGGTCAGGAAAAATGCCTAAGGCCAGCCGGGTTTCGTCATCAAAAGAGATATATTGGGAAGAGTAGGGATGAATCACCAGGGTCTTGCAATCCCCTAAATTGGCTAGGTGATAGATTAAACGGAGACGGTTAATAAATTGAAAACAGGCCGCCTGGTCTTTGAGGCCGAAGGTGATCAGGCCGCCGAACCCTTTATCTTGAAACAGTTTCCCGGCGGTTGAGTGGGAAGGATGGTCCGCGAATCCGGGATAGTTGACCCAGGTCACCTCGGGTCGTTTTTTTAAATAACCGGCAATTAAGGAGGCATTTTTCATGATCCGTTCCATCCGGAGGGAAAGGGTGTCCAGACCGAGCATGGTTAAATAAGAATGAAAAGGAGATTGGGTGGTGCCGAAGTTGATATGATGTTCCCGCCAGACCTTGTCCAGGAAGGCCAGGGGACCTTTGCGGTCGATAAAGGGTTTGAAATCCGGAAATCGTTCCCCGGACCAATCGAATTCCCCCTTGTCGATGACCACGCCGCCGACGGCCGCCCCATGGCCGTTCAGGTATTTGGTGGTGGAGTGGATGACCACGTCGGCACCCTGGTCAAAGGGACGGCATAAATAGGGTGTAACCAGGGTGTTGTCCACGATCAGGGGAATTCCTTCCTGATGGGCCACCCGGGCGATCTCTTTTAGGTTGGGGATATCCAGCTTGGGGTTGCCGATGGTTTCCACAAAGACAAACCGGGTCTTTTCATTAATGGCTTCGGCAACCGCCTTGGTATCGGTGGGTTCGACCAGCCGCGCCTTCAGGTTATATTTGGAAAAAACCTTGACAAAAAGAAGATAAGTGGACATGAAAAGGGAATTCCCGGCTACGAACTCGTCCCCTGATCGCAATAAGGCCAGGCAGGCATTGGTCACAGCCGCCATTCCGGAAGACATGACGATAGCGCCTTTGCCCCTTTCCAACAAAGTTAATTTTTCTTCCAGGGTGCGATTGGTCGGGTTGGTCAGCCTCATGTAGATATGGTCCCTGGTCTGACCTGCAAAAGTCTGACTCAAATTTTCGGCCGTCGGATGCAGATGTGAGGCGGTCTGGAAGATCGGAGGGAGGGTCGCCCCTTCCCAGGAGACAGGTGACTGGCCGGCGTGGATGACCTGGGTATCAAAACGGTATTGGTTTTCTTTTGCCATAATGGTTTTCCTCCGAATGGATTAGAATAATTTTTTCACCGCAAAGCCGCAAAGGACGCAAAGGGAAAATAATTTAAAAATTCATTATCGGTTTAAATATTTCGCAGTCCCGGCACAATTGCATCTTGTCACTCCAGTTTTTCTGGACCGATCCCTCACAAACGGTTCCATTGATGAACCAGCATAAACGGCCGGCATTGAATTTCCAGGCCGGGCACTTTTTTTTTCTCTCCGGAGGACATTTTTTTATGATCCAGCATTCCCGGGGATTCAAGTCCCGTTGTTGTTGCCTGGAAATCAGAAAAAAGAGCTGCCGTTCGATGTTCTCCGGAATGTTGCGCCAGCCCTGTTCATAGCTGTGGATGGCCTTGACCGAAGTAACCAGCAGTTGGGCCAATTCTTTTTGCGTTAATCCTAACTGTTTTCGATAAGATACGAATATTTCTTTTTTCATTACCCACTCGGGAGAAAAGCTGCGTAAAGACCACTTTTTCAGTAAAGATACCACATTGTGGTATAGACGTCAAGAAAAAAAATAATTTTTTTAATGGGCTGATCGTTGTTGGCCAGACCTTCCCGGAAGGACCCTTGCCTCCCTGCCTTTGGCTCTATGTTTTTCTCTTGACCTGGTATTTTTCTTCTCTTATACTCCCTTCCACCTCCTCATACACCCTTCATTAAAAAGCGGGTTCTTGTCAAAAGTTTTGAGCGGTTTGATCACTATTTGGAAATAGCGAGTTTATTATGAGCGAAAATAATACACGTTTGTCATGGGTAATTGACAGGCACGACCTGTTTGGTATTTTTTTTCTTGCATTAGGTACCCTTCTTTTTGAAATCACACTTACACGCATTTTTTCTTTTGTGGTATGGTCAAATTACGCATTTCTTATCGTGTCGACCGCCTTGCTTGGGTTTGGGATTGCAGGGGTGACACTGGCTGTCACCAGAAACAGTAATAGATGGTTCCCAAAGTCCCGGGTCGGAAGCTACTGCCTGTTTTTTTCTCTAACCGCTCTTTTTGCCCTTTTTCTGATTATCCGGGTTCCGCTGACTATCTCTACGTTTGACCAGACGATCAACTGGGTCTATCTGTTTATCATTTACCTGGCGATTATTATTCCATTTTTTTTCGCTGGTCTTGCCATTTCGATTTTACTGGCTTCTGACTCCAAACGGGT
>JACRBX010000180.1 GCA_016219225.1 Deltaproteobacteria bacterium | reverse complement strand
CTCCCAGGCCCCAGACCAGCCAGGCCCGTGAGGAGGGAGGATAATTGGGTTCGAGAGCACCGAAAAGAGATGGTGGGTTTTGGTGAATGGTAACAATGACCTCGCTATTCTGTTGGATAAGACTATCCGAAGATATTTGAAATTTTGGAATTCAGAATTCAGGAGTCAGAATTCAGAATTCAGAATGAGTAACAACCCCAATAAAAGATATTCCATTATTCTGAATTCTGGATTCCTGGCATCATAACAAGCTCGCTTATTAAAAATGTTAGAGATAAATCCTCAGGTGTACTTTGGAAGAATCTACGCCTCGTCCGGGAGTTACCCCGGAAGAGACATAGCAACTTATCGCTACAACGCCACTTTTTTCGTCATTCCCGAACGTCTTTATCGGGAATCCAGTTTTTTCAAGAAAATAAGAAAATCAAAGACCCTGGATTCCGGCTTAAAACATGCCGGAATGACGGATAACGGAGTGCATTAGTAAAAAAATTCGCTGTAGTATTATGTAGCACATTTTATGGTTGGATACAACTCACTAAAAATTTTCCTGTTTAAGGCGGGCCTTTAGCCAGACTTGAAGCCTTTCTTCCAAAGGACCGAGCCATTTTTCAATAGAAGCCATGTCGCCATCGACCAGGGCCTGTCGATGTTCGGATGTCAAATCATAAGAGGCCAGGACCCCCACCGGGTTTTCAGCCAGGGCGGTCAGAAATTTATTGTCTTCAGCGGCCCTTTCTAAAACGGTCAGGACGGCCTTTACCGAAGATACCTTGAATTCCGGTATCTTGGCCTGGGGGTCAAAGACCGGGTTGGTCAAACGGTTGGCCGGGGCATCCTTCCAATGAAAGGCCATAAAGGCCTGGCCCGGCCTGACCCGGTCGGTTTTCCTGACCCTGGTCTGGATCTCACCCCGGCGGGAGGAGAGGGAGATCAGGTCTCCCTCTTCAATACCCAAATGGAGTGCATCCTGGGGATTGATCTCCACCCGGCTTTCCGGGGCCAGGGTTTCCAGAACCCGTGAGCGATGGCTCATGCTTCCGGTATGCCAATGCTCCAGGATCCGGCCGGTAGTCAGCAGCAGGGGATAGGCGGCGGTGGGTAATTCGGCCGGCGGTCTGTCATGGACCACATGAAATTTTCCACGGCCCCTGGTAAATTCCCCTTTATGCAGCAGGGGTGTGCCGGGGTGTTCCCCGTCCCAGCAAGGCCATTGAAGGCCCGGACCGGGAAGCCGGTCGTAATAAATCCCCCCATAGATCGGGGTAAGTCGGGCAATCTCTGCCATGATCTGACCGCTGGAGGGATAGTGCATGGGATAACCCAGACGCCCGGAGATCTCGGCCAGGATTTTCCAATCTTCTCGGGCTTCCCCCGGCGGATCAATGGCCCGGTGGACCAATTGCACCCGCCGCTCCGTGTTGGTGAAGGTCCCGTCTTTTTCGGCAAAGCTGGCGGCGGGAAAGACCACATCGGCTAATTGGGCCGTTTCGGTTAAAAAGATGTCTTGAACGACCAATAGCTCCAGCCTGGCCAGGGCTTCTTTGGCCTGATTCAGATCCGGTTCACTGAGCATGGGATTCTCTCCCATGACGTAAAGGGCTTTAAACGCCCCATCATGGGCGGCCTGAAACATTTCCGTCACCGTCAGTCCCGGTTTTTCGTTTAAGGCCTTTCCCCAGGCCCTTTCAAATTTTTTCCGGACCGTCGGATTATCCACCCGCTGGTATCCCGGATAAACCACCGGCAAGGCCCCCATATCGCAGGCGCCCTGGACATTGTTCTGTCCCCGAAGGGGGGCAAAACCGGTTCCCGGGCGGCCCAGATTTCCGGTAAGCATTAACAGATTGGCGATGGTCTTGACATTGTCAGTGCCGGTAGTGTGCTGGGTAATCCCCATGCCATAAAGGACCATGGCCCTGTCGGCCTGGCCGAAAAGCCGGGCACATTGGCTGATTTTTTCTCCGGACACACCGGTAATTCGTTCCACGGTTTTCAGGTCGTAGGGGTCCAGCGACTGAAGGAAAGGCTCGAATTCCTCACACCTGCCGGCTATGAAAGCCCGATCAAGGAGACCGGCCTCAACGATTTCCCGCATGATTCCATTCAGCAGGGCCACATCCGTGCCCGGTAAATGGGCCAGGTAGACTTCGGCCAGTTCGCTCAGTTCAATGGCCCGGGGGTCGGCCACGATCAATTTTGTCCCCTTGTTTTTGATAGCCCGGGTAATTTTTCGGCCGATGATGGGATGGCATTCGGTGGTATTGGAGCCTATGACCAGGAGGACATCGGCGTAATCGATATCGGAAATGGAATTACTCATGGCCCCGTCTCCGAAGGCCGCCAGAGCTGCGGCCACCGTGGAGGCATGGCAAAGGCGGGCGCAATGATCCACGTTGTTGGTCCCTAACACCGCCCTGGCAAATTTTTGCAGGATATAATTGTCCTCGTTGGTGCATTTGGCCGAACTCAAGACGCCGATGGCCTCAGGACCGTGAAGGGCACGAACCAAGGCTAGCTTCCGGGCCACCAGGTCCAGTGCTTCGTCCCAGTCCGCCTCCCGAAAGACCTTCCCGGGGTTATCGGTATAGATTGTCTTGGGCATCTCCTCCTTACGAATCAGAGGCCGGGTTAACCGATCGGGATGATGGACATAGTCTATTCCGTAACGGCCCTTGACACAAAGTTCTCCCCGGTTCACCGGGCTCTGAGGATCCCCCCTTACTTGTACGATATTCTGTCCCCGGACCCCCAGATAGACGGCACAGCCTACGCCACAATAGGGACAAATGGTCCGGACTTCCTTTTCCATAGGGAGGGCGGATTTGGCCGTCAAGGCCCCGGTGGGGCAATGTTCCACGCACTCCCCGCAACTCTGGCAGACGGACTGGGCCAAAGGTTTGGCCCCAAAAGGACTGACCACTGTTCGGGAGCCCCGGTAGGCAAAATCAATGGCCCCGACCCCGACGATTTCGTCACAGGTCCGCACACATTTTCCGCAGAGGATGCATTTATCGGGATCAAAATCATAGGCCGGGTTGGAGAGATCCGGCAGGTGGGGCGATTTCCTCCGGCGCAACCTCTCGACCGAACTTTGCTGGACGCCCACATAACGGGCCACCTGGAGAAGCGCACAGGCCTGATTTCGATTACAGACCAGACAGGTTTGGGGATGGTTGGCGATGGCCATTTCCACGATGGTCCGCCGCACCCTCCGGATTTCTTCGGTTTCGGTATGGACCACCATACCGTCCTGTACCGGTGTGGTGCAGGAGGCGGGCAGCCCCCGCATCCCTTCGATCTGGACGATACACAACCGGCAGGCCCCGAAGGGTTTGAGGGCCGGATCATGACACAGAGTGGGTACATAATACCCCGCTTTCTGAATCGCTTCCAGGACTTTGGCCCCTTCAGGGACCTTGACTTTACGCCCTTCAACGATGAGGCTGATTTCCTTCACGGTTTCCATCTCCAGTATCCAGTTTAACAGACCAAAACGGCCTGGAATTTACACACCTCGTAGCAGGTGGCGCACTTGGTGCACTGGTCCTGTTCAATGCTATGGGGTTTCTTTTTATCACCCCTAACCGCCCGGACCGGGCACTTACGGGCACAAACCCCGCAGCCGTTGCATTTCTCAACATCGATTGCATAATGAAACAGGGGCTTACAGATACCGGCCGGGCACTTCTTGTTAACGATGTGCGCCTCATATTCCGGACGGAAGTAGCGCAGGGTGGTCCGGACCGGGTTAGGGGCGGTCTGGCCCAGTCCGCACAGGGCGCCTTTCTGGACGGTCTCGTTGATATTTTCCAGGAGGGCGATATCCTCCGGGTATCCTTGCCCGGCACAAATGTCATTGAGGATGTCCAGCATCTGACGGGTCCCGAGACGACAAGGCAAACACTTACCGCAAGACTCTTCTGAGGTGAAAGTCAGAAAATATCGCGGGATGTCCACCATGCAGGTATCTTCATCCATGACCACCAGGCCGCCGGAACCCATAATGGAACCGGCGGCGGTCAACGACTCATAATCTACGGGAAGATCCAAAAGGTCGAAGGGGATACATCCTCCGGAAGGTCCCCCGGTCTGGACGGCCTTAAGCTTCTTCCCTTTGGGTACCCCTCCCCCGATTTGGTTGATGATCTCCCCCAGGCGGATACCCAGCGGGACCTCAATGAGGCCGGTTCGCTTGACCTTCCCGGCCAGGGAAAAAGTCTTGGTGCCTTTGCTTTTCTCCGTCCCGAAGCCGGCAAACCAGGAGGCGCCCTGGGTTAAAATGGCCGGGATATTGGCCAGGGTTTCGACGTTATTGATATTGGTCGGTTTTCCCCACAGCCCCTGGATGGCCGGGAAAGGCGGGCGGGGCCGCGGCATGCCCCGCCCCCCCTCTATGGAGGCCATGAGAGCCGTCTCCTCACCGCAGACAAAGGCTCCGGCCCCTTCCTTAATCCGGAGCTGAAACCGGAAAGGCCTTCCAAGGATATTTTGCCCCAACAGGCCATATTGATTCATCTGCTTAATAGCCGTCTCCAATCTTTTAATGGCCAGGGGATATTCAGCGCGGATATAGATGTAGCCTTCCTGGCAGCCGATGGCGTAGGCTCCGATCAGCATCCCTTCCAAAACCGAATGGGGGTCTCCTTCCAGGAGGGAACGGTCCATAAAGGCCCCGGGATCTCCTTCATCGGCATTGCAGATGATATACTTGGTCGGGTCCGGAGCTTTTCCGGCCAACTCCCACTTCAGACCGGTGGGAAATCCAGCTCCCCCGCGGCCGCGCAGGCCGGAAGCCTTGATCTCCCGAATCACCTCTTCCGGGTGCATGCCCAGGGCCTTCCGGAGTCCTTCGTAGCCGCCTCGAGCTATATAGTGTTTGATATCTTCCGGGTCTATTAAACCGCAATTGCGTAAAGCAATTCTTATCTGGGGTTTGATCATCGGGAGTTCCTCGAAACGGGGAATCCCGTCGATCGTCTCTTCTCCCAGGGTACAAACCGCCCACTCTTTCAGGAGGTCATCATCCCGGAGAAAGGAAACAAGGATCTTCTCGGTCTTTTCGGCGTCAAGTTTTCCAAAATAAACAAATGGTCCATGGGGCTTACGCACGGCCAGCAGGGGTTCGAGGTAACACATGCCGATACACCCCACTTCCATGAAACGGCCCGGCTGACCTATTTGTTGAAGCGTTTTTTGGGCCGCGCAGTAAACCTCTTCCGCTCCGGCTGCCTTCCCACAGGTCCCCAGTCCGATCTGTATCAGGGGCTGCTGCAGATTCTGCAAGGCCTTCCATTCCCTTTCCGCTTCGGACTTTAAAGTTTTAAAATCCATATCTTTCCCATTTAATGCCTCGACACTTTATTTTCGTATCAAATCCCGACCCCCGACCCCTAATCTCCTGATCCCTGATCCCCGATCCCCGATCCCCGACCCCCGAATGCTAACCCCCCCGCATATCCGAAAGAAGTCTTAAGGCCTTGGATCGATTGGTGCTTCCATAAACCCTTTCATTGATTACTAAAATGGGTGCCAGGGCACAGGACCCGAAACAGGCTACCGTTTCAAGGGTAAAAAGGCCGTCTTGGGTAGTCCGGCCAGGGGCCACCTGGAGGTATCCCTGGATGTCATCAAGAATCCGTCCGGAGCCTTTCACATGACAGGCGGTCCCCCGGCAAACCCGGATAATATATTTTCCTACAGGCTGGAGACGGAACTGGGAATAAAAGGTAGCCGTCCCGAAAACCCTGGCGGCCGGCAACCGGGTCAGGCGGGCGATCTCCAGAAGGATCTGCTCAGGCAAAAAGCCCAGGGCCTTTTGAACGCACTGAAGCATGGGGATAAGTTCATCGGCCCTTCCTTCGAACCTTACCTGCATCTCGGCCAAGAGGGCCTCTGGATCCAATCGGCCCTGCAAAGGGGATTGCTCAAAATGGACCAGGTGCATGGGTTTTTCCCTTCCGGTACCTCAATCCGAACAAGTCGGAAAATCTATTTATAAAGCGCGTATTATCAGGCAACATGTTGCCTGATCTATTAAAATAGTTTGAATCGTAAAAAATCGCTGAAACCCGCATTACGTCATTCCGGCGAAAGCCGGAATCCAGTGTTTTTAATTGATCTCGATTGGCCTGGATTCCCGCCTGCGCGGGAATGACGGCTTTTTTACGGTTTCATCAAAATCGCCTTTCGGCTTTTGCCTAAAGCCCGGTTGAGTATCTTAACGGTCCAGAAGTTTGTAAAGGGATAAAAGCTGCACTTCGGAGAGATCCCCCACATTCTTCCGGATCCAGTCCAGATCTCCTGACAGTATGGCGGCTTTGGCGGTTGCCGAAAGCTGGTATTCCTTCAGCGCTTCCATCCCGTCTTCCATCAGGTTGTGCCAAAAATTTTCATTTTGAGAGGCCTTATCCAGGACCCGGATAACCTCATCCCTCTGGATAAGCCTTTCCGCCTGGGTTTCAATAATAAGGGATTCCATCGAATCCTTTTTCCTGGCTTTCAGGGCATTCCCCACTACGGCCATAACTTCATCATCGGTAAAGGGCTTACGGAGGTAATCCGCCACCCCCATCTTTACCGCCTGGACGGCAGAAGCCACCGATGGATAGCCGGTTATGATAATTATTTTGGTTTCAGGCCGGTTCTCCTTGACCCGCTGGATGACCTCCAGACCATCGATGTCGGGCAACCGGAGGTCGGCTACCACCAGGTCAAAATCCATGGCAGCGAATTTCTCAAGGGCCTTTTGCCCGGTATCGGCCAGTTCCACATTATAACCCTCTTCACGCATGACGAGTTCCAGCCCTTTAGCCACGCTGGATTCATCCTCTACAACCAGGACATGGGGAGGCTCGGCCTGCCCTTTGTTTACGGTTTCCGGAATAGGATACATGGTCTCACCTTTTATTGAATCTTGAAATTTAAAAACTGCATTTTCGAACCAAACCCTCATGGTCCCTTTCCTCACCATCCTCCTCGATGAGAGGGCAAGGGGGGGCAACGACGAATGAAAAACCGAATGTCGAATATCGAATAACGAATACTGAATGTCGAAGTAAGCTGAAAAAACTTCATAATTCGAAATTCGATGTTCGAAATTCAAGATTCGTATCTTTGTGTTAAGCGCTCATGCCCGGGTCGGGCACTACGAAGAATGAAAATGTCTTTCGCCGACCCCCGATCCCTGACCCCCGATCCCTGAACGTTATTTTCGTACTAAAGCAAAAGGGGTGCCACTGTCCTACTGGAGCAGGATCTGAGTATTTATTTATTAATTTCAATTGGTTAATCTAATGGAGCCCATACTTCAAAGAAATCGCAAAATCCTCAGAAGTATAAAATTTTATAGGGAAAAAGAGACAAATTGAAATTCTATCAGTTGCTTTGAATAGTTATAGGTGTATAATGAAATATACGGAAATAGACTTAGCCCATCGAATCGACTGAAACCGGCACCGGAAAGGATCTAAGCTTTCGCAGCCTATTTTGTCTGGGAAAAGGCGGCCGCCATGGTCCAGGAGATAAGTTTTGAGCGTTTTTACCGCGTTTTAAAGGACATCAGCGCCTCGCTGCATTCCGAGACACGGGTCAAAGATGTCTTGGAAATTGTGGTCAGGAAGTCTGCTGAGGCGATTTACGCCAAAGGGGCTGTCGTTCGAATCCTGAATCTGCAGACGCACCAGTTGGATTTGTTTGCCGCTTATGGGTTGAGGGAGGAATATCTTTCCAAGGGGCCTATCTCCAGCCAAAAACTCATTGCCGATCTCTGTCACGGCAAAAAGATCCGCATCATACGGGATATCCTCCATGATCCCCTGGTTCAATATGCCAAAGAAACCTGGGGCGAAGGGATCCGGATGATGATGGATGCCCCCCTTATCCTTGGTGGTGATGTCATCGGCATCCTGCGGTTCTACTTCTCCGAATCCAGGGAATTTTCAGAGGAAGAACTGAATTTCATCATACCCATTGCCGAACAAGGGGCCTTTGCCATTCAAAAGGCCCAACTGATCGAGAAACAAAGGACCCAGTATGACCGGTTGGCCCTTCAGACCGAGAAGTTGTCGGCCCTGGGCCGGATGGCAGCCGGCATCGCCCACGAGATCAACAATCCCCTGGCCGGCATCCTTCTTTTCAGTTCCAACATGCTCAAAAAGGTCCCTAAAGAAGGTCCCTTCAAAGAAGGTCTCGAGATCGTCATCAACGAAACCATCCGCTGTAAGACCATTATCCAGGAACTTCTCGAATTCTCCAGGGCCAGTGAACATAAGGTGGCCATGACCAATATCAATACCATTATTGAAAAGTCGCTGCGCATCCTGGAAAATGAATTCCTTCTTCGTCATATTCGCGTGGAAAAACAGCTCTTGAACGAGATGCCGGACCTCCTTTTGGATCCAAACCAGATGGAGCAGGTTTTTATTAACCTGTTATTTAATGCCCTGCAGGCCATTGAAGATCGAGGGGAAGTTATTGTCCGGAGTTATATGACGACCGACGGGGAGCGTATAAAATGCGAAATCGCCGATACCGGCTGCGGAATCCCTTCTGAGCATCTGGCAAAAATATTCGAACCTTTCTTTTCCACCAAGCCCAAAGGGACCGGTCTGGGTCTGGCCGTCAGCTATGGAATCGTCCGGAAACATCAGGGCCATATTTATGTTTCCAGTAAAAAAGGACAGGGAACGGTATTCAGTTTGGATTTCCCAATACCCTGAAAGGGGCTCTTTCACGGAACCATCGACCATGGGAATCAGACCTGTAAGCATTCTAATCATCGATGACGAACCGGTGATATCCAAAGGCTGCCGCCTGGCCCTTTCCGGCCGGGGTTATTCAGTGGATGCCGCCTTGACCGGCCAGGCCGGCCTTTCGGCTATCAGAAAAAATTCCTTTGATGTGGTCCTGCTGGACCTGAAACTCCCGGATATGGACGGGATGGATATCTTGAAATCCATCCACAAAAACCATCCCGAGATCTACTTTATCGTCATGACCGGGTTTTCCACGGTCCCCAATGCCGTCGAAGCCATGAAATCAGGGGCCTTCGATTATCTGGCCAAGCCCTTCTCGGAGGATGAACTCCTGATGGTGGTAACCAGGGCTATTGAGAAAAAAAATCTGGTAGAGGAAAACCTTGCTCTCCGGAAGGAACTCCTCAACCGCTTCAGTTTTGAAAACATTGTCGGGGAGGATCCGGGAATCCTTCGGATCTTTGAGGAGATTGAGAAAGTCGCTCCAACAGACAGCACGGTGCTTCTTTACGGAGAGAGCGGTACCGGAAAAGAGCTGTTCGCCGGGGCTATTCATGCCCACAGCCGGAGGGCCTCCCGGCAGTTTATAGCCGTAGACTGCAGTACCCTTTCTCCAAGTCTTTTGGAAAGTGAGCTTTTTGGGCATGTCAAAGGGGCTTTCACTGGGGCCATACGGGACAAGGAAGGCATCTTTGAAGTGGCCCACGGCGGGACCCTCTTTATGGATGATGTGACCAATCTGGATATGGAAATTCAAGGCAAGCTTCTGCGGGTCCTGGAGACCGGGGAATATAAACCGGTGGGGGCCAGCCATTTTAAAAAAACCGATGCCCGGATCATTGCCGCCACCAACCGGGATCTGAGAGGTCTGGTGGAGGAGGGAAGATTCCGGGAGGATCTTTTTTACCGCTTGAATGGTTTTCCCATCTACATTCCCCCCCTTCGGGAGAGAAAGGGCGACATCCCCAGGCTGGCCTATCACTTTTTGAAAGACTTTTGCCGAAAGACCGGGAAACGGATCGAAGGGTTTTCCGACGATGCCCTGGAGACCCTGATACAGTACCGCTGGCCGGGCAATGTCCGGCAACTAAAAAACGTTGTGGAGCGTCTGGTTATCCTGGCCGAGGATAAGACCCTGGATCTGCTCTATCTACTCGATCATCTCCAGATGAAACGCTCCTTTAAGGATAATCCGATTCCGGAAACCCTGGAAGAACTTAAGGCCGCCAAGAAGCACCTTCAGGAGGTGGTTTTCGGGCAGATTCTAAAGGCTTTTCTCCAGAAGGCCCTGCAGGACTGTTCCGGTAATATCACCCATGCTGCCGAAAAAGTGGGCATGCAAAGATCCAATTTTTGCGCCCTCTTGAAGAAACATCACATTTCATCGGACCGTATAAAGAAAAAACCCAAGGAAGGGGATTCAGATTGAAAAGAGGAGGATTCTAACCAAAGATATTTGAAATTTTTCTGTATCGGTACTAATCGCCTAACGGGTCTTCTGGCCCAGGAAGGCCTCTTTAATCTTGGCCTCTTTGATTAATTCCTTGGATTCCCCTTTGAGGACTATCCTTCCTGTTTCCAGGACATAGGAAAAATGGGAGACTTTCAGGGCCTGCTTGACATTTTGTTCCACCAACAGGACCGTAGTCCCTCCTTTATTGATCCCTTTGATGGTCCGGAAGATATCGGCCACCACCAGGGGCGCCAATCCCAGGGATGGTTCATCCAGGAGGAGCAATTTGGGCCGGGCTAACAAGGCTCTGGAAATGGCCAGCATCTGCTGTTCGCCTCCGGAGAGGGACCCACCAGGCTGATTCTGTCTTTCCTTTAACCAGGGGAACCGTTCAATCTCCTTTTTGATGTCTTCTTTTACGGACTGGTCTTTCCGATGATAAGCACCCATCTCCAGATTTTCCAGAACCGTCATTTTGGCCAGAATGGCGCGGCCCTCCGGCACCAGGGCGATCCCTTTTTTAACAAACTGATGGGGCTTTAAGGCCGTTATATCTTCCTGTAAAAAACGGATCCGGCCGGATTTGGGTTTCAGCAGTCCGGCGATAGTCTTGAGCAAAGTGGTTTTCCCGGCCCCGTTTACGCCGAGGATGGTTACAATGGCCCCTTCCGGCACCTCCAGGTCCACCCCTTTCAGGGCCTTGATATTTCCGTAATACGTCTCGATGCCTTCAACGGTTAACACGAATACCTCTTAAGGCTAACTAAACCCTCGGGCCCCTCTGGGGCACCATGAAGCATGAAAATGATTTACTCCGAACTCCGAACCCTATACTCCGATCTCGTTTTCTTCTTCCCGGCCCAGGTAGGCTTCAATGACTTCCGGGTTATGCTGGATCTCCTGAGGGGTCCCCTCGGCAATCTTTTGTCCGAAATTTAAAACCACCAGCCGGTCGCAAACGGTCATAACCATGGACATATCGTGTTCAATCAACAGGACTGTTATGCCGAGGCCGAGTATTTTTTTAATCAACCCGGCCATCTCCTCGGTTTCCAGATCATTCATCCCGGCAACCGGTTCATCCAATAAAATCAGCTTCGGTTCGCTGGCCAGAGCCCGGGCGATCTCCACCCGCCGCTGCAGGCCGTAAGGCAGACTCATAGCCGGAAGGTGATTATAGCCGGTCAATCCAACCAGTTTGAGCAGACTGTCGGTCTTTTCCCGGATCTGTTCTTCTTCCTTTTTCTGGCCCTGGGTGCGCAGGACACCCCTTAAGACGCCGGCCCGGCTTCGGCAATGTCGGCCGACCATAACATTTTCCTCCACCGACATTTGATCGAAGAGCCGTATGTTTTGAAAGGTCCGGCTGATGCCCCTCTGGGTGATCTTATGGGACTTCAGGCCGCTGACCTTTTCTCCGGCAAAAAATATTTCTCCGGAGGTGGGATAGAGAAAAGAGGTGACCACATTAAACAGGGTGGTTTTTCCAGCCCCGTTTGGACCGATCAATCCCAGGATCTCCCCTTTCTCCAAAGCGAAGGAAACCTCGTTTAAGGCGGCCAAACCCCCGAAAACCTTGCTGACTCCCTTAAGCTCAAGCAGCATCGTTTCCCCTGTTTTTCCGGCCTCTGAACCAATCGATCAGGTTGGCATCGATAAACCCCTGGGGGCGGAAGACCATCATCAAGACCAGAACGATCCCATAAATCATGTAGCGGTATTCACTCAAGGACCGTAGTAACTCGGGCATAACCGTTAAAAAAGAGGCCCCGAAAATCGGGCCCCAGAGGATTTCACTGCCGCCGAAGACCGCAAAAACCAGGATTTCCACGGCCCGGTGATAGGTGAAATCCGCCGGGCTGATATAGCCGGTCACGTGGGCGAAGAGGGCCCCGGCAAATCCGGCCAGCAGTGCCCCCTGACTGAAGGTCAGGATTTTATAATAAGTGGTGTTGATCCCCATGGCCTCGGCCGCCTTTTCATCCATCCGGATGGATGAAAAGGCCCGGCCGACCCGGGAACGATCTAAGCGTCCGAAAAAAAAGACCACCAGGATGGTGATGAAAAGCAGAATGGAAAAAACCGTCAGACTGATGAATTCGTTGTTCTTGAGACCTATGCTTTCCGGGGAAAAACCGTATTTTTGTACCTGGGCCAGGATGGTCCGCCCCAGATGGGGAATCCCGGCTACGCCGACCGCCCCATTGGTCAAGGATTCCCAATTGATGAAGATCACCCGAACGACTTCCCCGAAACCGAGGGTGGCGATAGCCAGGTAGACCCCATGTAACCTGAGGGTCGGTATCCCGATCAGGGTACCCATCAGGGCCGCCAAAAAAGAGCCGGCTAAAATGCCCAAGGGGATGGGCAGACCCAGCTTGGAGGTCAAAAGGGCAGTGGTATAGGCCCCGATGCTCATAAACCCGGCATTGCCCAGGGAAAGCTGTCCCGTGGACAGGGTGATATAAATACTCAACCCGAGCAGGATGTTTATTAAAATAAATGAGGCGACTTGCAGGTAATAGGGATTAATCAAGAAGGTCTCATTTCTTATCCCTTGGCTTCGGGCAGGGCCTGCCCGAATAATCCCTGGGGCTTGATCAATAAGATTACGATGATGGCCACAAAGGCAATGGCATCCCGGTATCCGGAGTCGCCGTAGGCCACGACCAGGGTCTCGGAAAGGCCCAGGATCAGGCCCCCGGCCATGGCCCCGTTGACACTGCCCATGCCGCCCAGGATAATAATAGCCAGTCCTTTTAAGCCCATGGGCAGTCCCATCTGGTTGTTGATGTAATTGAAGGCCATGCCCACCAGCACACCGGCAATCCCTCCCATGGCAGAGGCCACCACTACCGTGGAGGTAATGATTTTTTTGGTGTCGATACCCAGCAGGCCGGCGGTCTCCAGGTTTTCGGCTGTAGCCCGCAGGGCCTTGCCGGCCTTGGCCTTTTTCAGCCAGGTGGAAAGGCCGGCCATCAACAAGAGGGAGATTACCAGAATAATGATCTGTACCAGGTAGATGGTTACCGAACCGCCCTCAAATTTGATATCCCCGAAAGAGGTCGGGAAGGGATTGTTCCCGGCCCCGAAAAGGTGGTGGGCCAGGTTTTCCAGAAAAATAGAAATCCCGATAGTGCTGATCAGGGAAGCCAGATGGGAAGCCCCTTTTCTGCCCCGGATGGGTCTTAAGGCCAGACGTTCCAGAAGATAGCCCATGGCGGCTGTGGCCAGGATCGCCCCCAAAAAGGCCACGACCATAGGGGCCTGGAACCGGGTGATTAAAAGCATCCCCACAAAGGCCCCGAACATAAAGATCTCCCCATGGGCCATATTGATGATATCCAAAACGCCGAAGACCAGGGTATAGCCCAAAGCCACAATGGCGTAGATACTGCCCAGGGTGATGCCGTTGATCAGTTGTTCAAAAAACAAAAAAGTTACCTTTTAATTAGGAAAATCCTATACCATTTTAATTAAAAAGCTGAAACTTGCCGCCCTTGATCACTAAAACATTGGGCTCCATGACCACGTCCCGTTCGGCGTCAAAGGAGAATTTGCCTAAGACGCCATTGAAGTTCCGGATGCCGGCCAGGGCGTCCCGCAATTTGTCGCGGTCGGCTTTCCCGGCCTTTTTCAAAGCCTCGGCCATGATATAAAGGGCGTCATAGGCCTGGGCGGCGAATTGGTCCGGCTTCTTGCCGAAAGTCTTTTCATATTTCTGGACAAAGGCCTTTACCTTCGGGTCGGGTTTGTCGCCGAACCAGGGGGTGGCGACGATCAGCCCTTCGGCCGCTTCTTTAGCAATTTCGATCACTTTTGGGGAATTAAAGCCATTACCGCCCACAAAGGGGATCGTGATCCCCATCTTCCGGGCCTGGGACAATATCACCGCCCCTTCTTCGTAAAGGGCCGAACAGAAAATGGCATCCGGTTTGGTGGCCTTGATCTTGGTCAACTGGGCCTTATAGTCGGCCTGTCCTTTTTGAAATTCTTCGATAGTGGTTATTTTCAGGCCCAGGTCGGTAGCCACCTTTTTCATGGTGTCGAACCCGGACTTGGTAAAGACATCGTCATTCCCGTAGAGCATGGCCACCTGTTTGAGGTTGTATTTAGCCACGGCCTTTTTAACCGAGGCCGGAATGGCCAGGGATTCCGGCAGGGAATTTCTAAAGACATATTTTCCGATCTGGGTGATCCCCACAGCCGTGGTCGAGGTGCCCATGATCGGTACGCCGCTGGCGTTGGCCTCGGGACCGACGACCTTCATCTCCGTACTGAGGGTGGGACCCAAAATGGCTACAACCTGCTGGGAATTGATCAATTTCTGTCCGGCGGCCAGGGCCTGCTCCTGTTTTCCGGAGGAATCTTCAAAAATCAACTCGATTTTGACTTCCCCCTTGGCGTTTACTTCGTCCCGGGCCAGTTTAAAACCGTTGGTTATGGCTTCACCGTAGCCGGCTCCCGGTCCGGTAATGATGGAAATAACCCCGATTTTAGCCGGAACGGCCGCGGCTTGAGTCATGGTCGCCGAAAGGCCCAGAAAAAGAAAGGAAAAAAAGATTAAAAAACCGGTTTGGATTCTTTTATCCATAATACCCTCCTGAAAATAAATTTATCATTGATTTTTTTTTAATACCCCCAGTCCT
The DNA here is from genome assembly GCA_016219225.1 of Deltaproteobacteria bacterium. Taxonomy (NCBI): domain Bacteria; kingdom Pseudomonadati; phylum Myxococcota; class Myxococcia; species Deltaproteobacteria bacterium. The sequence continues at coordinate 17,878 of JACRBX010000180.1, read as the reverse complement.
TCTTATTGTCAAGAATTACTCCAATCTTGCCCCCCTTTCACTTTCAGACCCATGTCTAAAAATTTCTCCGATTGGTCAGGGTCGGGGGTCTTTTTTCAGGCTTGTCCAAAAGGTAACGTCCGGCTTCAGGTATCGGCTGCTTTCCCGGGGATTACCTGGTAGAAACCGTTCATTTGGACCAATTCTACTGAAATTTCAAAGAGATTTGTTAAATTTTGACTGGTCAGGATTTCCTCCTTTTTGCCGTCAGCCAAGACCTGACCGGCCTTCAACAACACCACCCGCGAAATCTCAGGCGGTATTTCATGGATGTGATGGGTTACCAAAGACACCGTCTTGCCTGCGACCATGAGATCCCTGATGATCCCGAGATACTGGAAACAGGCTTTCACATCCAGGCCGCTGGTCGGCTCGTCAAGGACCAGTACCTGGGGATCATGGATCAAGGCCCGGCCCAGAAGAAGTCTTCGCTGCTCGCCGGTTGACATCTCGGAGAACCGTTTATTACGACAATGGGCGATCCCGAGTCTATTCATCAGCTCTTCAGCCCTGGATTGGTCCTGGTCGGTGAAGGTTTGGTGGGCCCAGATATTTATACTGGAATAGATACCGGAGAGAAGCACATTCAGACCAAGGACACTACCCATATAGTGTTCCTGGAGTTCCTGAGAGACCATGCCGAGGTGGGCCCGCAGTTCCCAGACATTCCAGAGATCTTCTCCCAGTACCTTTAAATAACTGCCTTCCTGCTGGACAGGATAAATTTCCCGGCTCAGCAGCTTGAGCAGGGTGGATTTCCCGGAGCCGTTAGGTCCCAGGATGGCCACACTCTGTCCCTGAATGATGTTAAGGGAGAGCCGATCGAAAACCCGGGTCCTCCCGCGGTATACCGTGGCGTTTTTAATCTCTATCACTTTGGGCATAAGGTTAGTCATTATAAATAGTTAGTTCTAAAAAATAGGATTCCAGGATTCCAGGATTCCAGGGTTTTAAATTCCACGCCTTTCACTTGAACCCTTGGCCCCTGGACCCCTTGAATCCTTTTTCATGCTTCGTGGTGCTGGCTGAGGCCAGCATGACTGCTTAATAAGAAAAGAAATTTTGGACTACTTTATCAAGACTTTGGGCAACTTTAAATAAAAAATATTCAAAAAATTTAATCAGCATTAGATCTTATCCAATTCTCTCCTGACGGCCAGACCGATCTTCTCCGAAATATAGGGCTTGCGCACATAAGCCCCGGCGCCCAGTTCTTGAGTCTTTTTCACCCGGGAGGTTTCCGAAAAGCCGCTGACGATAATCGCTTTCTGCTTGGGGTTGATTTCCAAAATCCTTTGGTAGGTCTCCAGACCGTCCATTCCCGGGTCCATGATCATGTCCAGGACCAGGAGGTCGGGATGACTTGTTTTAAGAAAAGACAGGGCCTCTTCCCCGCTGGACACCGAGGCAACCTTATACCCCATCCTGCTCAGCATGGCCGTGGCCAATTCGCGTTGTTCCTTGACGTCATCCACCACCAGGATTGATTCTCCCCGCCCCGCATATTCTTCCGGGGGAACTACCCCCTCTTCTCTGGTCAATTCTTGCCGGATAACCGGGAAGTAAAGGGTAAACGTGCTGCCTTCGCCCTCCCTGCTTTGCACATCAATAAACCCGCCATGATCCTTGACCGTCCCCCAGACCACGGCCAAACCCAGGCCGGTTCCACTCCTGCCCATGACCTTTTTGGTGTAGAAAGGCTCAAAAATCCTGCCTATATCTTTGACCGGAATACCATTCCCGTTATCCGAAACAGTCAGTACCACATATTCCCCTTCCTCCATGGTGTCGTAACCCTGAATGGGTTTGTCGAGATAACGGTTCTCCGTACGAACCAGCACCTCACCCCGATCGGCGATGGCTTCGGCGGCATTGGACACCAGATTCATAACCGTTTTACCCAAATGGACGGATGAGCCTCTGATATTTAACAGGTCTATCGCAGGATCGAACTTGAAGATTATGCCGGAATGGTACTCTTTCAGCTTCCCAAACTCGGGGGTCTCGAAATACCCGGAAATGATATTATTTAGATTTACGACCGTTGAAACGGCCACGCCCCTCCTGGCCAGGGTCAGAAGGTCCTGAATGATAGCGGCTCCCCTTTGACTGGATTGCAGGATATTGGAGACATGCTTCCTCAATGGATCGCCCTGTGGAATATCCATCAAAAGCAGCTCCGAATAACCGACCAGCACCCCCAGAACGTTATTCAAATCGTGGGCCACTCCGCCGGCCAGTCTGCCCAGACTCTCCATCTTTTCGGCGTGGCGCAAGCGCTCCTCCAACCTTTGCCTTTCCTTCTCAACCAGCTTTCGCTCGGTGATATCCCGGCACAGGGAAAGAATTTGCCGCCTGCCCTCCCTTTTTACGACCGTGGCATTGATCTCGACGGGAGTAACCTTCCCCTCGAAATCAGAATAGTCGATTTCCAGATTTCTGATCTTTCCTTCCCTGAGGCACTCTTGAACGGCCTCTTCATTTTTTATCTTTTCATAATCGGCAGTCCATTCGATAACACTCCTGCTGAGTATCTCCTTCAGGTCGTGGTATCCGGTCAGATGGACGTATTCCTCGTTGGCATCCAGGACCCGGCCCTCGGGGTCGATGATCACAAAGCCTGTGCCCGTCGTTTCAATCAGTGTCCGATATTGGGCCTCGCTCTCTCTTAGGGCCTTTTCGGCCAGCTTGTGCCGGGTTATATCTCGGATATTGAGGACGATACCGTGGATGCTGGGGTTGTTAAATAGATTGTGTCCAACGGCCTCCAGGTAAACCCAGGAGCCGTCTGCCTTCCGACACCGAAATTCAGTTGGGATTCCATTATTGGCGGATTGGGATAGTTCACTTAAGTCGTTGCGGACTTGATCAAGATTATCCGGATGGATCACCGATAAAGGGGATTGACCGATAAAGGTTCCCGAAGGGTATCCGAGAGTCCGTTCCAAGGAAGGTGATTCAAAGGTCACCTCGCCGTCTTCATCGATAATCAAAATGATATCCGATGAACTCTGGATCAGCGAACGAAAACGTTCTTCACTTGCACGCAAAGCCGCTTTAATCCGCTTTTGTTCGGAAATATCCCGAGTGACTCCGACGATACCAATCGGTTGTTGATCTTCCCCCAGCAGGTAGGTAATTTCATTTTCCGTCCAGACGGTGGAACCGTCCTTCCGATATTCTTCCAGTTCAATAGTCAGTTTGCGATCTTTATCCACAGGGTTTTGTTGTCTTAATTCCTGGTCTTCCTGCACGGCCTGAAGGGCAGCTTGGAGTGATTGGGGGGTCATAATTTCAGAGAAGTTCTGCGACAGGGCTTCCTGTACGGTAAAGCCGCGCATTCTGGTAACCGAGGGACTGACATATGTGAAGCTATAATTTAAGTCCATGGTCCAGAAGATGTCGGCAATGTTTTCCGCTATTAGACGGTATCTCTTATCGCTCTCCTGCAATGCCTGCTCTGCCTGTTTGCGCTCATTAAGCTGATTCCGGGCCGCAGTGAGAGATTCTTCACGGCTGCGAAGGGCCAGGTGTAAAGCCGTTGCCGCGGTTATGAGGGAAAACGATAGTTCAAACCATCTGACCATGGGCGGGTTTGGAAAATAACCTATAGGCAGGGTGCCCAACCGTTCCATTAAGACCAAGGCCAGACAGAAAACCATATTGCTGATAACAATCAAGGTGACAAATCGCCGTCCAAGCAGTAAGCCTGCGATAACAGAGGTTGAAACCAGAAAAACGAAATTCATGTCCCTCAAGCCGGCACCTAAAATGATCATCGTTACAACGGTAACCCAGGAGGAGGCGATCAGAAACCGGCTGGCGGCTTGAACCCGCCCCCCATACATAAGATACCGCGAAAACAAGAGGCCAGAGGAGAAGATCAAAAGGAATATCGAACCCCCTATCTTCTTTTCGATGAAGAGGGGTATTACAACCAGTCCAAATAACAAAATCATAATAAAAATGCTGAATAATAGATAATTCAAGACCCTGGCGGTATGGGTTTTTTCTTCATCGCCCTTAAAAACCGGGGGTCTGAAAAATAAAACCAGCCGTTGGTAACCTTTTGCTTTTAAAGACATTTTATATCTCCAGGAAAAAGACCATCCAATAATTATTTCAAGGGTATCTACATCTCTTATCGTAAATATCGGCCCTGAACTTTAACCCGGTAAAAAGGCAGGGGCAATTTCCAAACAGGATTGGGAAGGGGATGTAAAAGGGTTCTTGGGAAAATCGATTTTAGAAAGATCCGGCCATCCAAGGCTACACAAAAAATTGCTGGTGATAAAAACGAAGAATTATAGTATGATAGCATCTGGTCTTTCAACAGATCGACTGTGGATCGAATGGTTCTGCTCATGTCCGGCTTTGAACAAAAGGAGGAAAGGAAAAAAATAATGAATCCCATATCCTGGTCGCAAGGTCTGATCCATAATCTGGTCGAGGTGGTTAAGACCGGAATTATCCTGACGAATACTCAGGGAGAGGTCCGTTTTACCAACCGCTTTGCAACAGAGCTGCTGGGGTATCCCAAAGATTTCTTGAACGGAAAACCGATTGAGATCTTTTTTCTCCCTGAAGATACCCGGATTTTTCTGCCCAACATCTTAAAAATAACCCGGGACAATACACCCTTTGAAGGCGAGGCCCTTTTGTCTAAAAGGGACGGGAGTTTCTTTTTTGTTTACCTTTCCACTGCCCTGTATACGGAAAAGTCCACGGGCTATGAATTCATCATCTTTACCCTCCAGGATATCACACATTTTAAAAAGATGGAAAAAGAGCAACTGGATTCGGAAAGATTCATCGGCCTTGGGATGATGACCGATCAAATTTCCCATCAGATTAGAAATCCCATAGCCGCCATCGGGGGATTTGCCTTACGATTGGCCAAGGATCGCATATCCCAGGAGGAGTATCACCAATATACCCAAATCATTCACAATGAATCAAGACGATTGGAACATATCATCGATCGATTGGTGGAGTTTGCCCACGTTCATTCGGACCGTTATATTGCCTTTACCCTTTCTGAAATCTTTGATGGGGTCAGGAACGCCTTCCAGACGGATTTGGAAAAAAATCCCTATAAAATCAAATTTCCCGAATCGGAGACGCTACCGGTAACGCCCCTTTTCGGTGATCCGGCGCTTATCATCCAAGCCGTTCAGGGCATCGTGCAAAATAGTCTGGAAGCCTGCCCCGAAAAGGATCAGGTAACGATAACCGACGAAATCAATGATAATGAAGTTCTGATCAGGGTTAAGGATAATGGAGAGGGGATTTTGCCGGAGCACCTTCCTTTTATCTACGATCCATTTTTTACCACTAAATTTAACTACCTGGGCTTGGGGCTGACCATGGCCAAGAGAATCGTTCAAGTCCATAAAGGACATATTGAGATTGACAGTGCACCTAAGGAAGGAACCGAGGTGCGCATCAACCTTCCGAAAGACCGGCGACGTAAGATTCGAACCAGGCTCCTCCAGGAATAACCCGGTTGGATCTTTACCGCCTTACAATGAGTACCGGAATTTTGGTATCTTTGTGGATTACGCCGTAAGTAACGCTGCCAAGGACCGCGGCGGCTAAAGCACTCTTTCCATGAGAACCCATAATAATGAGATTGGCCTTGGCCTTCTCAGCCTCTTTCATAATTTCCTCAACAGGATGCCCCTTCGTAATAACCATCTTGGCGGGTACCCCATTTTTCTCGCAGAGTTTTTTTATCGCAATCGTATACCCTTCGGCCGCCTCTTTCAGATAATCTTCGATTGGCTCAATGACCTGTCTGGCGGTCTCCCCGGCGGGAACGGTCTGGCTTATAAATGATCCCTTATCGATAACGCATAGGATAATTAATGAGGCATTTAATTGTTTTGCCAGGTCAACCGCATATCGGGCAGCCTTCAGAGATGTCTTGGATCCGTCCGTGGGCACAAGAATTTTTGAAATCATAAGGTCTCCTTTTCTATTTCTTTCCTGTTGAATATGAAAATCATTCCACTCCATTGGTTCAAAGAGGTCTCTATTGAGCGGCTTGAAAAAATTCCTTTATCAGAGGTTCGGTTTATTCTCTTCCGTGCCCACGCCCCGGTCTTTCCCTATGCTCCCTCCTATCTTCTCGCCACTCCCGGTGCTCTTCTCTCTCCCGGTGCCTGAATTCTTTCTTCCACTGCCCATAAGGTATTCGGCGCTCCCTTTCATAGATTACCCGATATTCCCTGGGGACCCGGTATACCGGGGCGGGGATGTAGCGCCGCGTAACGATCACCCACGGCCCTTTGTAAGCCCGTGCGCGGTACCAGCGACTTCCTCGCGGAGACCACCAGTAATTGTTATAAAAGAAGATGTCGATCTCCGGGTGAGGGACGAAGTAGATTTGGGACCCGGGAATCAGGACCAGTTCCGGGGGTTCGGCGACCACGATCGGTGGCGGACCGAGGTTGATGTTGACCTGTACGTCTGCCCAGGCATCTTTTGTCCTATCGATGGTTATCAACGACCCGAGCATGACAAATAAGCAGAAGATTTTAAAAATTATTTTCCCCATTTTTGCCTCCTTGGCGGCTTAAGCCCCCACAACGCCCCTATGAAATGGGGGTTTTTAAATTCCAAAATCCGAATTCCAAAATCCGAAACCGGAAAATCGGTTCATTTAAGCCTCCCCTCGGCCACCCTCCAGTCGATATTCTTGAAAAAGGCCTCGATGTAATCGGCCCGTTTCAGACCGTAATCGAGCATAAAGGCATGCTCGAAGACATCCATAATGAGGATGGGATGGCAGCCGGCCGGATGAGCGACGTCGTGTTCATTGATCCAAAAATTGATGAGACGGCGGTTAACGGCGTCCTGATAGAGGACGGTCCAGCCGATTCCGCGCATGGCCCCGGTGGCTTTGAAATCCTTTTCAAAGGCTTCGATGCTGCCGAAGTCCCCGGCCAGCTTTTTCCCCAGCAGGCCGCCGGCATCGAAAGGACTATTGCCGCCGAGATTGTCAAAATAGAATTCGTGGAGACGCATGCCGTTGAACTCCCATCCGAGGCGCCTTTTCAACTCGGCATATTCGGGTGTGGCGGTATTTCCGTCTTTCAGCATCTGATCGAGTATTTCAAGCACCTTGTTGGTATTGGCCACATAGCCCTGGTAGAGGGTGAAATGGTTCTTCAGGAGTCCTTCGCTGAATCCGGCCATGCCGATGAGACCGGTGTAATCTTTTGCTGTATAAGCCATGACCTTTTCTCCTTTCCTTTTATTCGTGCCCCATGCCCATCCTCCCCCTCATGGGATGGGCCTTCATCATCTCTACGAATTTTTTCCGCTGCTCGGGGGTCAGTTTAGACTTGATTTCCTCCAGGGCCATTATATGAGCCAGGGCCATTTCCGTTCTCATCTGGCCTATCTGTTTTACCTTGGCTTCAACCGCCTTCATATCCAGGGGGTCCTGGTGAAGAAGGTCTTTGATCTCGATCCGCCCGATGCGTATATCGGCCATCTTCCGAATGGTCTCTTTCATCATTTTACTCTTGATTTCACCGATCATTTTTTTCTGCTGTTCGTCAAGATTCAGTCCCATCAGATATTTCGACAGGTGTTGTTCGCCCTCCATCATCCGGCCCATCATGCCGCCGCAGTGCCTCATCATTCCGGATTCCTGGCCGTGACCGGCCTGACCATGTCCGGCCATGCCGGGTCCCATCATCATGCCAGAGCCCATGCCTGACCCTGTCATCATACCGGGACCGGCCATGCTTGGCCCCATCATCATACCTGGTCCCATAGCCGGACCGCTCGTTTGGCCCAAGGCAAAAGGGGCCAAGACCCAGAGTGAAGCTGCTGCTGCCACCATGGTTACTGCAAACTTTTTCATCGCGCCTCTCCTCCTTTAAGTTTTCTCCATTTTAATAAATTGGACAAAAATAATAATAAGACCTTTCTTGTATTTTTTCAAAGAAATACTGTTGAAGAAGGTAAATTCGGCCCTCCAGGAAGTTTATTTTCCGGCCGAAGATCTCCGGCTGTTATTCAAGGTTGCCCAACACCTCGGGTATCAGGTTGGAAAGGGCCGGGAAGATGTGCATGCAGTCGGTGATCGATTTCAGGTCCTGCCTGTTGATCACGGGGTTTACGACTTCCTGGATAAGCATGGCCGCCTGGGGGCCGATGATATGAAACCCCAGAATCCTTCCGGTGCCTTTTTCGACAACGGCCTTGGCAAATCCTTCTTCCTCCATCATGGCCTCTCCCATGACCGTATCGGAATAATTTGCCCGGCCGACGAGGATTTCATGGTCCTTCCGGGCCTGCTCCTCGGTTAAGCCCACCGAGGCGATTTGGGGATGGGTAAAAACGGCATGGGGAACAAAGGCGAAGTCCATCCTGATTTTTTTCCGGTGGGTGGCATTGTGCCAGGCCAGTTCGGCCTCTTTGTCCCCGGCATGGGTGAACATGGCCCTTCCGATGCAATCCCCGACGGCCCAGATATGTTTCTGGTTTGTCCGGAGGGTGTCATCGACCTTAATGAAATGGTTCTGGTCGGTTTCAATTCCGGCCTTCTCAGTTTTCAAAAGACCGGCGTTGGATTTCCTGCCGGCGGCCACGAACAGCCTTTCTGCAATAACCTCTTTCTCCTGGCCGGTACGGATATTTTTTACCAGGGCGGTTACCCCGCTGCCGGTTGGCTTGACTTCAGTGATTTGGACCTCTAGAACCAGCCCGGCATAGGTTGCCAAAGTCTTCTTTAACAATTCCGATATTTCCGGCTCTTCAAAGGGTAGAAAATTTGAATGGCGATGGATCATGGTGACCTGGGTCCCCATCCGGGCAAAAAAATGGGCATATTCGAGTCCCACATAGCCGCCGCCGATAATGATCAGGCTTTCCGGCTTCTTTTCAAGATCCAGGACATTCTCATTGGTCAGGAAAGGGATTTTATCCAGTCCCTTCACCGGAGGAATGGAGGGACTGGCGCCGGAGGCAATGAAAATCTTCTTTCCCTTTATTTTCTGATCACCCACGGTCAAGGTTCGTCCGCCGATGAAGGTGCCCTCCCCCTCGATAAAGTCCAGATTCTCCGATTCTCCTATGGCCCTTCTGATCCCCTCCCGGCCGCGGGTGACGGTATTTCTCATCCGGGCCATGATGGCCGGGAAGTCGATATCGATCCGTTCAGTCCGAATACCTAATTTTGATGCTTCCCGGATCTCAACGACCCGGTCGGCCGTATAGATCAGCGTTTTCGAAGGCACACAGCCGTAATTAAGACAGGTCCCTCCCACCTTCCCTTTGTCGATCAGGGCCACTTTTAAGTCCTGCGAGGCGGCCTTGAAGGCTATCCCTAAACCGACATCGCCCGCGCCGACGACAACAACATCATAAATTTTCATAATTTTGACCCCAGCCGCGTCCTTTTTTAAAAATAGCAGGCCATCATAGTCCTAACCTTGACCTCAAATTGCCCAGACCAGGATTAAAACGACAGCGGTAAACATCAGTACGTGGACGGATTCATACTTGGCTCAGTCGATTACCCATCCTAAAACCCATAAAATTAAAAGAATCACAAGTAGGATCCAAAACATGCTTGACTCCTTTGTAACAACGGGTTTTGGGTCTTTCGAACAACTTTCAGGATTTTATTTTGTCATTATTTAAGAAACAACCCAAAAAATAAATAAGGGAATCCCTGTATTTTTCTGCAAGGAATACTGTAGGGAAGGGCCGCCGGATTGACTCGGAATACACACTTATTCCAAGGGTCTCTGGAACGGAAGAAAATAAATCGTTAGTAGGCTTTTACGCCGGTGTACCTGGCCTACTTCTTAACCGAAGTAAATGGCAGACTTCCTGGATGGCGATATCATTATCTTCCGCTCAAGACTTTTGTTTTTCGGTTGAATTTTTTACGACATTATCTTGCTCTTCTTCTCGAAGTTAAAGCCCTGCCTTGACGGGAACACAATTTGCCAATCTTCACGGAACGCAATCTTAAGAGCCTTCAGGGGCCTCACGACCGCAATCAGACTGCCACGGAAAGAGCCGGGCCGCTCGAAAAAAATGAACCAGAGATAGCTCATGAAGATTGTAAGTGGCACCCATAGGAATGGACGCGTAATCTGGGTCGGGAATCGCGAAGGGTGGGGTATGAACTCCAAAGCCAGTAGCGAAAGTGGGATATGAACAAGGTACAGACCGTAGGACATCAGCCCGATAACTTTGAAGGCCCGACATGGAAGCCAGCTTGCAACCCTACCGTCAATGGGATACAGAAGCCACAGCAGAAAGCCTACTGCCAAGGCAAAGAGATACGAGGCATAGAAAAGCCACAGCAGAAGACCAGCCCCTGCACCGTAGGAGCAGATCCCGGCCACGTACCAGGTGCGATCTCTTTGCCAGTCAATCTGAAATACATACCCCTTGCGTATGACATACCAGAGGACCATGCCTATCGAAAAGGGCAGCCAGAACGGCAAGAAAAGCCCGTAGGGGACGAATTTCTTCACGGACGAGAACAGGATCAGTACCGACAGGAACGTGACAAACAGAATAAACTTCTGGCTTCTGATAAAAATTGCTAAAGCAATTATGAGGTAGATTTGCACAGTGACGGCAAGGTACCAGTTTATCCATAACGGGCGGAAGGCCATCCCCAGGTCCCAACTGTTCGATGAAAAGACTCTAACCAGAGATATCACCTGTATCCAATCTCCAAAAGTGTAAGGATAAAACTGAACCGGGCCTGGGCGCCCCTTCAGAACATGTATCACTGCGCAGGCGATTGGCAGCAGGAAGGCGCCAAAAAGGAGGGAAAGAAGATATGGCGCGTAAATGCGCGAGAACCTGCGTTTCACAAAAGAAATAGCCGCATTCTTCCCCCACGAAACGCGGCTTACAGAGTGTGTAATGGCAAATCCGCTTATGACCAGAAAAATAGTCGTCCCAAACGCATAATTTCCCAAATCCGTCGAACTTGCCAGCAGAAGATGAAAGATGACGATCCACAACACAGCTATTCCCTTGAATCCATCCAGAGCTTCGAACCGCTTGACCGGTTTAGATGCTTCAAGATCTTTCTGCTTAATCACAGTAATCTGCTCAGTCATTGGCGACTGGCTCCATTCCAACAACTTTGACTTTGTCTCAGTCCAGGCTCCATCCTAATCGTTGATAAGAACTTTCTTTTTGATGGAAAGAGTATAAAGTACCAAAATTAAAAATCAACATTTCAGAAAGAGGTCAATATAAAAGCCCAAAGACCCACAAGGGGATTTTATTTTTTACCCCTATCTCGAGACTGTCGATGGCCAGGAAGGACTTCTCGATGTTTTTGATTTGGGCAAAGGTCTTGTTTTTTCTTCCGACTTCAAAGAGATGACGGTTATTGATCAGGAAATCACCCTGTGCGGGAATAGAGACCTCATGAAGGGTGCCAAGCATATTAAGAAAAAATGTTTCTCGAATATTTCCCTTATTGGCCGAAACCGGAGCCGCAATAGCCTGGATGAGATTCGGGTTGTTCAGGTAAATTTTTTCGGGTTTCTCCAGGACCTTAAGCCCTTTTCCACTTCTGGAAACCGTCAGGATAACCCCGGCATCTTCCAGATATTTTAAATAGGTTTTCAAGGTCCGTTCATCACCGATATCCATAAAGTTTTTAACCTCTTTAAGTCCGGAGTAAAAGGCACCGAGGAGGCAATAATGCTTAACAGTTTTTTTATTTTCTTGATGCTGTTGCCGTTTAAAGATGGAAAAATGGCGATCAGGTCACTTTCCAGGGCTGTGTGGATGTTCTGCTCCAGGGTAAGATAAAAAAGTTTCTTGTCTTTGTATTCCAAAAAATTAGGAATTCATTACTAATATATCATATAGATAATAGGAATACAATCCTATTTATGGATAGTCTTTTCTATAAGGAGAATGCTATTGGGGTAAGAGGTTCTTCTCCCAATGGATTGGGAGAAGAACCTAAAAGGTTAGCCTGATTATTTTTCTTGAATGATATCCCCACGGATGGCTTCCGATCACTCACCTTGCATAGGTCAGTCTGGGTGGTCTTGTGTGACCGAATGAGTGATCAGGCCCTATCGGCCGTGTTTCTCTTTTACGTAGGCCAGGGACTCCTCTATGGCCTGGGCCGCCAGTTCCAGATCCTGGTCGGTGTGGCGGTAACAGATATACCCATGATGGTGGGGGGTTAAAAAGATCCCTTTGCGAATAAGCTGGGTATAAAAATCATCCCGTTTGGCCCTGTGGGTCTTGGCTGCATCGGGCCTGAAGGTGATGAAAAACATGGGAGCCACCCCGCTTAACTCGGCGCCCACATCGTAGCGGTCGAGGATTTCCTGGATTTTTTTCCAGAAACGGGCCCCCTTTTCCCAGATCTTATCAATGACCTTGTCCCGTTCGAGGATCTCAATGGTTTTCAGAGCGGCCACATAGCCGTCACTATTGGGGAAGAAGGTGGACGAGATGAACAGCTTCTGGGCCGAGGCCATCATCACCTCTTTTTTCCCGGTCACCACGCTGATGGCATAGCCGTTGGCCATCCCCTTTCCCAGGACCACCAGGTCGGGGGTGACCCCGTAATAGGCCTGGGCCCCTCCCAGGGCCAACCGGAACCCGGTCCGGACTTCATCAAAAACCAGGATAGCGCCGTACCGGGTGGCGATTTCCCGGACCCCTTCCAGGAACCCGGATTTGGGCTCTTCCATCTTCATGTGCAGGTGGTGTCCGAAAGGGGTCATAATGATGGCCGCGGTCTGATCGCCGTGTTGGGCCATCAGGTCCTCGAGTTGATCGAGACGGTTGTAGCGGAATTCAAAGACATCTTCATAGAATTTTTCAGGGACGCCCCCTTTCATCTCCACGCACCAGTCATGCCAGCCGTGGTAGCCGCAGCGCATCACCTTGACCCGGTTGGTAAAGGCCCTGGCAATACGGATGCTGGCCGTGGTGGCATCGGAACCGGTCTTTAAAAAAATACTCATTTCCGAACAGGGGACCAGTTGACTCAGTTTTTTGGCCAGCTCATTCTGATACCGCTGGGTCAGGGTGAAACAGAAGCCTTTGTCTCTGATCTGGCGGATAACCGCTTCATCCACTTCTTCTTCCCGATAGCCCAGAATAATCGGCCCATAGCCGCAGAGGAAATCGATATACTCATTTCCGTCCACATCGACCACCCGGCCGCCCCGGCCGCTTTCCACAAAGATGGGGTATTCGCCTTCGATAAAATCAGCCGGTTTTCTGGCACCCAGGACCCCGCCGGGGACCAAGGCCAAGGCCTCTTTAAACAGTTCCTGACTTCTGGCAATATTCAGTTTTTCAGCGCTTTTCATAGATAGTTTCCTTTAGTTCGAAAATAGAGTTGCGGGTTACGAGTTACGAGTTACGGGTTCAAAAACAACCTTACTTCGACATTCATTATTCATTATTCGATATTCGATATTCGCATTTTCATGCTTCGTGTCGCTCCCTGGGGCATGAGGGCTTAGAGTGCAAACAGCGAGCCTATGGTTTCCGTTTGATGTATTTTAGCGCCCCTTTTCAGTAAGGCGGCCAGGAATTTGTCCGGATCGATGCAGCCTTCCGGGGCCACGACCCCTTTGACCGTCACATCGCCGGCCTCCATCATCAGGGCGGCAATAGAAGCCGGAAGCCCGGTTCCCGGCCTCATGCGGCCCACGATATCGGCCGTGTAAGTCACCCGCTTCCCGTCTCTTTCCCCTTTGACGATCACTTTCAAACCGGAGGCCTCCGGGCCGTTATCCCTGTTTTGGGGGATGGTGTCCCAGAGCCGCAGGGTCAGATCATAGGGGGTGACCCTGGTCCCGTGAACCTCCACCGGCTCTTTGCTGAGGAAGCCGGTTTCTTTCTGTTCTTTGATCAGCTCGTCCACCCACAAGGGAATGAGCGCACCCTTGATCTCCACCTTTTTCAGCCCTTTGATGTAGCGCGGGATGGTCAGCGGCTGGGGGTGGCCCACATAGCGCACCTGACAGGTGCCCAGGGGTTCCAGGAATTGGGCCGTCTCCACACCGGTGCCACCTTCCACATGGACCAACTGGCCGTCCAGATATTGGGGAATTTTCCCGATGGTCATGTGCAGGCTGTGATCCCAGGCCGCACCGGCCAGCTCGGCGATACTGACCACCCAGAATAATGAGATCTCATTCACCCGGTCCAAATGATCGGCATACCACTTGACCAGGACATTGTTGGTTCCCGGATCGGAGCCCATACCGGTCAAAACGGTGATCCCCGCTTCCCTGGCCGCCTGGTCGATATCGGAGGCAAAAAGAATTTCCGTGGCCTCATAGTCGTCACAGATATCGATATAATTGACTTTCGCCTCCACGGCGGCCCGGGCTACGGCCACGGCCGTCTTGTAAAACGGTCCGGCGCAGTTGACGACCACATCGCATTCCCGGATGACGCCGACCAGGCCCTGGTGATCGTTGACATCGATTTTACTCAGGGATATCTTGTCGCTGGCCTTCAACTTGTCCTGTACCCGGATGGGGTCTATATTGATATCCCCGAGAATGACCTGCTTGATCTGCTCCTGTTTAATGAGGTCCCGGGCAGCCCCCTGTCCCATACCGCCCGTCCCGCCGACAACTAATACCTTCATGATCCCTCCTTGATTATTTATTGATATCGAAATCCCCTTCTAAAAGCTCGGTGAGCACCCCGTTCAGCTTATTGGGATGATGCACAAAAGCATACCGGTTTCCGAAAAGCTCTCTCGGCTTGCTATCGATCAGTTTGATGCCCTTTTGATTGAGTTCCTCCATGGCTTTTAAAAGATTATCCACTTTATAGGAGATAAGGAAAACGCCCTCTCCTTTTTTTTCAATGAATCTGGCGACCTGCCCGTCCGGTGCAGTCGATTCCATGCACTCCACGGCTACCTCACCGATATAGTACCGGGCGACTTTAATTTTTTCCGATTCGGCAACATACTCATAGGTCGGCATCAATCCGAAATCTTCTTGGTAGACTTTTTTCGTTTCTTCCAGATCTTTGACTGCAAAACAGATATGGTCAATCTTTTCAAGTTTCATGGGGCCTCCCGGAGTGCCTTATGTATTCTTCCCCTCTATGGCCGCGAGTATCTTGTCCGGGGTCAGGGGAAATTCCTTCATATAGATCCCGATGGCATTACAGATGGCGCCGCAGTAGGCCTGGGCCGCGGACATGGCCACGGACATCCCGGCCTCCTTGGCCCCGTAAGGACCGTTGGGGTCCATGGTTTCGACGATAATCGTATTGATTTTCGGCATATCCACGGCCAGGGGCACCAGGTACCCGAGTTGGGTGGGGTTGAGCACCCGGCCTTCATGCCACTTAAGAAATTCACTTAACATCCCCCCCTGGCCGCCCATGGCGACGCCGCCTTCAAACTGTCCTTCGATGATCTTCGGGTTCAGGGCATAGCCGACATCCTGGGCGGCCGTCACTTCCAGCACCTCCACCTGGCCCGTCTCGGGGTCGACTTTCACTTCGCAGATGACCGTACCGAAGGAAAAGGTCTCCGAAAGCTGACCGGAGGGATTCTTGACCCATTCCCGCTTGGCATCCACGTTCGGCCAGTAGGACCCTTCCCCGCTGATGGATTCGTTCCGGCTGAGACCGATCCGTACCACCTTGGCCAAACTCATGGACAGGTCCGGGTTATCGGTCACGAAGATCTTCCGGTTCCGGGCGGTAAGGTCCTCTTCGCCCACGCCCAAAGCCCCGGCCGCTATTTTGAAGAGTTTCTTCTTCACGTCCTGGGCGGCCAGCTTGACGGCATTACCGCCGATAAAGGTTTCGCACATGGAATAGGAACCGGGATCGCTGGGCGTCACTTCCGTATCGGCATTGATCAGTTGGACGTCATCGGGGGTGATCCCCAACTCCTCGGCGGCAATCTGGACGATCATATGGTCGTTGCCCTGACCGTTATCGACGATCCCGGTGATGACCGTGGCCCCGCCGTCCTCATTCAATTTAATCAGGGCCTGGGAGCCGCCCCTGATGCCCATGGGGAAACCGGTCTGCACCGAGTTACAGCCGATACCGATGCCGTGATAGGGAGGAAGTTTGCCCCACTTCTCTTTCCATCGAGATTTTTCGCCCGTTTTGACGATCGTTTCGGTCAACCCGCAACTGGCCACATAGGATTTGGTCGGTGTCGTGTCCCCGGTCTGACGGGCGTTCCGGAGGCGCATCGTTAAGGGATCGAGGCCCAGTTCCTGGCCCAGCCGGTCGAGCTGCAAGTCTATGCCGCAGGCAAAGGCCCGGCCGTGGGTGCGGAACATGCCCCGGATCGGTTTATTGGTCAGGACCCGGTAGCCGTTAAAACGGACGTTATCCATACGGTAGGCCTGTTCCATACAGAGAAAGGGAACGGAGACGGCGATGGGGCCGGTGGAGCTGTAGGCCCCGCCATCCATGTGGCAGGTGATATCCCTGGCCAGGACCTTTCCCTCCCGGTCCACACCGGTCTTGATCCGGGTGATCATGGAGTGGGCCTGCCGGGTGGCCACGGTATTTTCTTCCCGGGTATAGACGATCTTGACCGGTCTATGGGCCTTCCTGGCCAGGAGGGCGCAGATCACATCGGCCGGCGATATCTCCGAACGGCCTCCGAAGGCGCCGCCGATGGCAATCTTTCTGACCCGCACCTTGTTCAGGGGGAGCTTGAGCACATTGGAAAGGGGCTTGGCCTTCAGATGGGGGCCGGCGTTGGGCATCCATATTTCCAGATTGCCGGACTGGTCGAACTGGGCGGCCACGGCATAGGGTTCGCCCTGGAAATAGGCGTCTTCCGGGGCGGAGAAGGTATCTTCCCGGACCAGGACCGACTCACTGAAGCCTTTTTCAAGGTCTCCCACTTCGATGTGCACATGGATGTTGATATTGCCCGGATAGACCTCGTGGAGCTGAGGGGCCTCGGGCGCCATGGCTTCCTCGATGGTAAAAACGGCCGGAAGCACTTCGTATTGCACCTCGATGAGCGACAAGGCCTGAAGGGCCGTATCTTCGTCTACGGCGGCCACGGCCGCCACCTCCTCACCGCAATAGCGCACCTTTTCCGTGGGCAAGAACTGCTGGTCCTGGGTATAGCGGAATACCCCCCATTTATCGCCGCAGGTATCCCCAGCCGTGACCACGGCCTTGACCCCGGGAAGCTTTTCCGCCCTTAAGGTATCGATGTTGAGGATGCGGGCGTGAGGGTAGGGCGACCGGAGGATCTTGCCCACCAGCATGTGGGGCAAGGAAAGGTCGGCGGCGAAGAGGGCCCCACCGGTGGCCTTGAGACCCGTATCGACCCGCTTCATATCTTTTCCGATATAGGCATATTTTTCCATAAACCCTACCTCCCTTCTCCGGCCAAAGACCGGACCGCTTCCACGATCTTGGCATACCCGGTACAGCGGCAGGTATTGCCCGATAAGGCCCGGCGGATTTCTTCTTCCGTGGGCCGGGGGTTTTCTTTGAGCAGGGCATAAGCGGTGAGGATCATCCCCGGGCTGCAGAATCCACACTGGATGGCATGGTGGGCCACAAAGGCCTCCTGGACCGGATGGAGTTCGCCTCCCTGGGCCAGGCCTTCGATGGTGGTAATGGCCTTTCCTTCGACCGCCACGGCCAGCGTCAGGCAGGAACGCGTTGGCCGGCCGTCTATGAGGACGGTGCAGGACCCGCAGGCCCCTTCTCCGCAGCTCTCTTTGGCCCCGGTGAAATGAAGGTCATCGCGCAGCACCTCCAGGAGGGTCCGATTGGGCGCCGTGGTCACCTCATAGGCTTCGCCATTCACGATAAGGGTCATAAAACATTTTTTCAT